>PEYP01000157.1 GCA_002774315.1 Candidatus Stahliibacteriota bacterium CG08_land_8_20_14_0_20_40_26 | reverse complement strand
TGGACACAATCCCGACCTTTGTGCCAGATATATCCTCTATGACTTTTATAAAATCTAAAGCATTCTGGGATAGTTTGTCTTCAATATCGTCCCATCCGGGGAGTGTCTTATATACAGGTTGAACATCCTTTATATTGAATGGCGGATAATCGTATCTTTTATCACCTATCCTGTATGCCTCACATATATTTATTTCCCCGAATCCTGAGAGCACATCGAGTTTTGTAAGTGCAAGCGATGTTATACCTGATAACTTCACTGCATACCTCAAAAGCACTCCATCGAGCCATCCACATCTTCTTGGCCTTCCGGTTGTTGCTCCATACTCTTCTCCCTTTTCTCTCATCATTCTGCTTGTTTTGTCTTTTATTTCTGTGGGGAATGGTCCCTCACCAACTCTTGTTGTATATGCCTTTACAACACCTATAACTCTGTCTATTCTCATTGGCGGGATACCAGAACCCTGACAGGCACCTGAGGCAGTAGTGGAGGAGGATGTCACGAATGGATATGTGCCAAAATCTATATCAAGCAATGTGCCCTGTGCACCTTCCAGTAATATGCTTTTTCTGGATTCTACTGCATTCCATATCACTGGTTCTGTATCTATAATATACTCTCCGATTTTCCCTTCCGTGAATAACCATTCATTCAAGTCTTCACCTATGGTGAAATTGTATTCTCTCTTTATAAACTTGCTCCTCTCTTCAAATAGCTTTTTTATTTTCTTTTTAAAATCCGGCAAGAGTACATCTCCAGCCCTTATACTATTTCTTGCTATCTTATCAGAATATGTAGGTCCTATTCCTCTCTTGGTTGTTCCTATCTTTCTCTTTCTGTCTTCCAGTTCATCCAGTGCAAGATGCCAGGGCATAACGAGATGTGCCCTTGAACTTATGAAAAACCTGCCCTTGAGGTCAACCCCTATTTTATTCAGTGCATCTATCTCCGCATACAAACTTCCCGGTCTTATAACCACCCCGGGACCTATAACACAGATACAATCCGGATTAAATATGCCTGCAGGAATGAGGTGAAGAACAAGTTTTCCCTGAGGAGATATTATGGTATGTCCGGCGTTATTTCCTCCATTATACCGTACTACCATATGGCAGTCTTTTGCAAGATAATCGACAATCTTGCCTTTTCCCTCATCACCAAAGTGTGTGCCTATGACCACAGTAATCATATATTCACCTCCCATAGTTTTTTGGACACAGATTAATAAAGACAGTAATTAAGTAATTAGGTTATTAGGTTATTGACCCAATGACACAATGACGCAATGACTTTAGTCAATCTGCGTGAATCTGTGTCCAATTTGGTCTTTATTTTTTGACAAAGGATTTTTTGCTTCTTTTATCTCCAATTTATCTACTGAGACCATCCTTGCAAGAAGGATACCTCCAAGTATTACAAGTAGATAGTATGAAAAGAACCTCCACAGGACGATAAATATCCCCAAGAGGTGTTCTGGACATAGAGATTTGAAAAGCAGAAATCCGCTGCCCTCGGCTATTCCACTTGCCCCCGGGGTGGGGGCAAAGAGAAGAAGATAAGATAGAACTATTTGGGTTATCATAGTTTGTCCGAGAGGCGGAGAAAGGCCAATAGCCTTCGATATAGGGTAGGGAAGGAAGAAAAAACATGCCCTTGAGGCACAGGCAACGAGAAATGCAAGGGGAAGTTTCCACTTCCCACGAATAAAAAATTTCCTTAAAGTTGACTTCATATTGGATAGTTCTTCTGTGATTTTTTCGACGATACCTCTTGCCCTTTCAGTCTTTGCGAATTTATACAGAAAAGCCCTTGTTCTATTCGTACTTAATGAGCTAAGCACGAGAATCAATATACCCAATCCCACGGCTACAAGAAGGTATCTTGCAATATTTACCACAAATCCCTGTTGAAGAATTGTGCTGTAGTAAATATATACAACAGGGAGGACTATAGGTAGTAGCAAAGTGATAAGTAGACTTCTTACAAGCAGAACGCTGCCAGATTCTCCAATAGATAGTTTATTCTCTCTATGGAGGATGTACATCTGAAGAGGAACACCTGCAATGCCAAAAGGAACAAGGGTAAGGAATGAACCACCGAGTATAAATTCCAGTGCACCGGAGAGTGACATCCATCCGGATACACTCCACACCAGAATTCTAAGCCAGAGGGTCTCAAACCAGATATAGAATAAGACAGCGACAAGTGCGAGAATGAGATAAGACGGATTTAACCTCTTTAATGATGGAAGGGTATCTTTTGTGGAGGTAAAAACTAAGAGAAGGGTAATTGATATGATACTGATAACGAGGAATATCCGCAGCATCCTTTTAACGAGCCTCATATCCAAGGCCTGCATTTACTCTCCTTCTCTGTCAATTTTCCGGAATAGGAAAAATAGGATGATTCCGACAACAACCGTATATAAACTGGATGGAAGTATTCTGCTATAGAATGTATAAAAAGAGAATTGTCCCTTTGGTATTGCAATTATGAGGTCGTGTATCCATGCTGTAAAAAGAAGTGTAATAGATTGTGCTATTATCTTTTCCTTATATAGATAATTGCTGAAATACCCAAGTAGCCATCCAATGGCTGTATTTACGAGTATATTATATCCAAAACCCTTTGTAGTATAAAGATCGACAAAGAAGCCTGTCCCAAAACCGTACCACATAGCATTTTCCCCACGAAACAGTCCTATATAGCATATAAGAATGAGAATAAGGTCAGGAACAGCACGACCTATAGATATATATTGAACAATGGTGCTCTGGATTAAACAGATTACGATTGCTATAGGGATAAATATAAAACTTCGCATAACCAGAGAAATCACATAGTGGAGCTTTTACCATCTCATTTGTGGGAATGCTATTACATCCTTTATTGTTCTTGAATTGGCAAGAACCATACTTATTCTATCCATACCCAATCCAAGTCCCCCAGTCGGAGGCATACCTATACCAAGAGCTTTTAGAAAATCCTCATCAAGAGGCTGGGCCTCCTTGTCACCCTTCTCTCTTTGTACCATCTGCTCTATGAACCTCTTTTCCTGCTCAAGCGGGTTGTTAAGTTCGGAAAAGGCGTTTCCGATTTCTATGCCCGCAATAACCGGTTCAAATCGTTCAACGAGATCCGGGTTATCCTCTTTCTCCTTCGCAAGGGGAGAGATGGATTTAGGATAGTCTATGATGAATGTAGGTTGCTCTATTTTGGGGATGACCCTGTCGCCAAATATCTTGTCTATCAATTTGTCTCTGATATATGATGGGGTAAGATTTTTCCCTGATTTTATCATTGCAGAATCTTCCGATATATCTATTCCGAGTTCTTCTATTATCTTCTTTACATATTTGTAATCTACATCGTAGAGATCATAACCTGTAAACTCCTTGATTGCATCAAAGTATCGCACGGTTTTCCAGGGAGGCGTGAAATCCAACTCTATATCCTGGTAGATAATTTTACTACTGCTATAGAGATTTTGTGTGAGATAGGAAAATAATTCCTCAACAAGATTTTTTATATCCGTATAATCCTTATATGCCTCATAGAGTTCAAGTTGGGTAAACTCTGGATTATGTAACCTGTCCTGTCCCTCATTTCTGAAATCCTTACTGATTTCGTAGACCTTATTAAATCCTCCGCAGATGAGCCTCTTTAAGTATAATTCATCAGATATTCTCAGGAAAAACTCCCTGTCAAGTGCGCTGTAGTATGTCTTAAATGGTTCTGCAAAGGCACCACCATACAGGGACTGTAATATCGGCGTCTCTATCTCAAGAAATCCCTTATCGTCAAGGAACTTCCGTGTCAACCTTATTATTTTTGCTCTCGTCTCTATTGCACTTCTGGATTCCAGATTAACAATAAAGTCAATGTATCTCAATCTATATCTCAGTTCTTTATCCTGTAAGCCATGCCATTTTTCTGGAAGAGGCGAGATGGATTTTGATAGCAGGATAAGGTCTTCAACGAGTATAGTGGGTTCACCAGTATGTGTGGTAAATGTGTTTCCCTGGATACCCAGAAAATCCCCGATGTCCAGAAGTTCAAGCAGAGAGTATTTTTCGCCGAGTATATCTTTTTTTAGGTAGATCTGTATATTTTCTCCATCATCCAGTATGTTGGCAAAGGTGGATTTGCCATGTTTTCTCACCGCAATAAGCCTACCCGCTACCCTTACATCCTTCCCATTACTGAGTGTCTCTCTTATCTCTCTGACGGTATGTGTTCTATCAAACCTGTTAGGATAAGGATTTACGCCCCTTTCGATTATTGAACGGAGTTTTTCAAGTCTTATTTTTTCCTGTTCGGATGTAAACATAATCTTTGATTATGCATATAGAAACCACGAGATTGTCACCTGCCTACCGTCAGGCAGGCAAGGGTAGAAGTTGGTTTGTTGGTTAATTAGAATCTAACAAACTATCAAACTATCAAACTATCTGTCTTCTTGTACTCCCTTCTGTTGGTCCAAGAGTGCCTCTTTCACCACCTCATCTACTCTCTCAACAAATACAAATTTTAATTCCTCTTTTTCTCTATCAGGTATCTCCGTTAAGTCTTTTGCATTCCATTTAGGCAGTATTATTTTTTCAATACCTGCTCGTTTCGCTGCGAGCACCTTCTCCTTAACTCCTCCCACAGGCAAGACCTTCCCTCTCAGGGTGATCTCACCTGTCATAGCGACTTTTGGATTTACAGGTTTCTCCGTGAATAATGAGACCAGTGCAGTAGCAATTGCAACACCCGCGGATGGCCCATCCTTTGGTATTGCGCCTTCAGGTACATGTATGTGGATATCGTACTTGTCAAAGATAGTGTCGTCGATTTTAAACTTTTCTGCCTGGGACCTCACATAGGAAAGAGCAGCTTTTGCGCTTTCTTGCATCACTTCACCAAGTTGTCCTGTAAGGGTGAGTAGCTTCTTTCCTTTCATCCTTGTAGTCTCTATGAATATAATATCTCCACCAGCAGGTGTCCACGCAACTCCCGTTGCAATTCCTATTTCTCCTTTCATTTCTGCGAGTTCCTGATAAAATTTAGGAGGACCAAGAAAATCAGGCAGATTTTCAGCGGATATAACTTTTCTTTTTCTATTTCCTTTTGCAACCTCCTTTGTGACCTTTCTCACGCAGGACGCAATCTCTCTTTCAAGATTTCTAACTCCAGCCTCTCTTGTGTAATCGCTCATTATTCGTTTTATTGCGCTGTCTTCTAATTTTATATATTTTTTTGTCAGCCCGTTTTCCTTTATCTGCTTCGGTATCAGAAATTGCCTTGCAATCTGTAGTTTCTCTTCCATTACATAGCCCGTTAGTTTCAGCGTCTCCATCCTGTCCAAAAGTGCTGGAGGTATGGTATCAGTAACATTTGCTGTAGTTATGAACATAACCTTTGACAGATCAAAAGGAACATCCAGATAATGGTCCATAAATGCATGGTTCTGTTCAGGGTCAAGCACTTCAAGAAGAGCAGATGCAGGGTCGCCCCTGAAATCCATACCTATCTTATCCACTTCATCAAGCATGAATATAGGATTATTTGAACCTGCCCTGCGTATACTCTGGATAATTCTTCCGGGAAGTGCGCCAACATATGTCCTTCTATGTCCCCTTATCTCTGCCTCGTCCCTTACCCCTCCAAGGGAGAACCTGATAAACTTGCGTCCGAGTGCCCTTGCAATAGACATTCCAAGAGATGTCTTGCCGACGCCGGGAGGTCCGATAAAACACAAGATAGGACCCTTTGTATCAGATTTAAGCTTCCTTACAGAAAGATACTCTAAGACCCTTTCTTTTACATCTTCAAGATCATAATGGTCCTTATCGAGGATTCTTTTTACCCTGTCTATATCTAATCTGTCTTGTGTCTGCTTTGCCCATGGAAGAGACACCAACCAATCAAGATATGTTCTTACAACAATATATTCTGCCGCCTGAGGAGGGATTATCCTAAGCCTTTGAAGTTCCTGATAGGCAATCTTCTCCGCTTCCTTTGGAAGTTTTGCTTTTTTTATCTTCTGGGTCAACTCCTCTATCTCTACGGTTTTTTCGTCTTTTTCACCAAGTTCCTTCTGTATTGCACGCAATTGCTCTCTTAGATAATATTCGCGTTGGCTTTTTCCCATTTCTGTTTTGACCTCAGAGCGTATTTTTTCCCCTAGTTCAAGTATACTTTGCTCTTTTGTCAGAATCGGCAGAAGTTTCTTTAATCTCTCTTTTACGTTCATAGTTTCCAGTATAGTTTGTTTCTCTTCAACGCTCACATTTAGCTGAGCAATAACGAAATCTGCCAATCTACCCGCTGACTGAATATTTTCAAGCATCACGCTGAGTTCATTTGGCAAATAGGGAGCAAGGTTTATTATGTTGTGGAACATAGTAGTGACATTTCTCATCAATGCCTCTATTTCTAAGTCCTTTATGTCTGTCTCCTTAAGTACTTCTATCTTCGCTTTCATATATGGTCTATCCTGTACAACTCTCTTTATCCTTATTCTCTCCGTCCCCTGAACGAGTATCCTTATGCTTCCATCCGGAATTCGCAGAAACCTCAGTATAAGTGATGCAGTCCCTATATCATACAACTTGTTATCCTTCTTTGTAGCGAAACAGCCGATAATCTTTTCTCCAGACAGGCTTTCATCAATGAGTTTTTTAGATGGTTCATCGTTCCTTGCTGTTGGAACAAGCAGGTAAGGAAAGACAACAGTGTCAGGTATTGGTAGTATGGGTATTATATCAGGAATTGCTTCTTTCATTTATCCTCCGGTTCTATTTATGAGTTTTCAATCTCGGTTACCTTAATTTTTTTAGGAAGGTTTTTGTTTAGAGTCAATTTGAATATTCCATTGGATTGTTCAATAAGGATATTTTTGATATCTATCTTCTGGGGCAGGAGTAAATCTCTGGCAAACTTCCCAAACCTTATTTCTACCTTGTAATGACTTATATTCTTTTCACTTTTGAGAGTGTTTTTTCTCTCCCCGCGGATCTTTATAACCTGTTCGTCTTCAATAGTGATTTTTAAATCCTCTTTGTCTACCCCAGCGAGTTCTATAATAAGAAAAAAGGATGTTTCATTTTCGTATAAATCGATATACGGTAACCATTCGCCCCTTAAGCTTTCTGTCAGATGGTATGCATGGTCAAACAGCACAGAATCCATATCCTTTGTAATCATTTAACAATCTTCCTTTAATTGAAATTTAATCGTTACTTTATCCCCTCTGTGTACCTTGAATATTTCTGCAAAAGAACCATTTGGCACAGAGAGTTCTAAAAGATCAGAACTGCCCCAAATAGCAATGGGTTTTTTGCCCTCGTATGTCTTACTTATTCTGTCGATTGTCCTTCTTTTTATTTCTACGACAAACTTATCAGAGTTTGCCAGCGAACGGGATATGTTTGTTATCACATTACCAAAATGATCCACATCAACAACCTCTCCCAGTATACCATCTACTATCTTTTTGGGAGAAGAAAATAGGTACCTGACTATTGATGATACTGGTTTTGACAGAGAACTCACCTGAATACCTGAGGCAAGTTTTGCAGCCACAGGTGCAAACACATCCCTGCCATGGAATGTCGTGGATTCTGGTTTTCCATTGGTTATCTTGTACGCCGTGAACTTATCAGTGAGAACGAGACTCAAGACTCCGTTATCGGGAGCAACGAAGAAATATTTTTCTGTCTCAACTATAATTGGATTTCTCTTACTACCTACTCCAGGGTCCACAACGACAAGATGGACAGTCCCTTCAGGAAAATACTTGTATGCCTTATACAATATAAATGCTGCCTTTTTAATGTTCTGTGGTGGTATGGAGTGTGTAATATCTATAAACCTTAAATCTGGATTTATAGAAAGCATCACTCCCTTCATAACTCCCACATAGTCGTCCGTGTTTCCGAAATCTGTTATGAGTGTGATGATTGAATTTGGTTGCATATCATAAATCCTTACCTCCTGTATTATAATACGAAAACTACAAAATGTCAAGAAAAAAACGACATAGGCTGGTTAAATCTTTTTTCACTTGACATTTATTCTTTTATATGGTATAATGAAAAACAGATAAATAACCTCTCTAATACAATCATAAAAATGCGCAAACGCCTATTTATACTGATTTTTACCCTCTGTTTTTCCCTTATCTTTCCCCTTTCTCTTACAGCAGAAGAGATTTTAAAAATCGGGAAGGTAGAATTTGAAGGCAATGAGACCTTTTCCGACGATATCCTGCGCTCGTTTGCGAGATTACAAAGAGGTACGCAATTTGACGAGTTTTCTGTCAAAGCAGGTAAGAGTCGCATAGAGAATTTCTATAAGTCACAGGGATTTCTTGATGTTGCTCTTAAATGGGAGAGAAGACTTGAAGGAAATGAAGTAAACAATATAGTACATATCCAGGAGGGAGAGAGGGCAGTTATAGACACAGTTATCTTCAACGGTAATACTTTCTTCAGTGATGAAAAACTCCTGTCTTTATCACCTATAAAGGCAGGAGGCTTTCTTATTCAGACTGAGATATTTACCACAAAATACAGTATCCTTAAGGTATATTCAAGGAAGGGGTACATAAGAACACAGGTAGTAAGTGATACATTGCAAGAGAGGAAAAACCATTATATATTGACATTTGATATAGTTGAGGGCAGTCGGGTCTACATTGGTGCAATCAGCATAACAGGAACTCGAAAAGTGCGTAAAAAAATAATAGAACGGGAGATTAAGGTGAAGCCAGGTAACCCGTGTAATCCGGAGAGAGTAAATGAATCCCAGATAGGGATATACTCGACAGGATTGTTTGAATCGGTCAAATACGATATCATAGAACCTGCGGATGGAGACACAGCTGATATTATCTTTTATGTTAAGGAGAGACCATCAAAAACTATAACCTTTAGCACGGGTTATGTCTACTCAGACAAAAATCCAAACCGATTATCCCTGAAAACGACATGGAGGCATAATAATCTTTGGGGTAATGCACAGAAAATAGGCATAAGTCCTCGTTACGAAACTAACTTTTCCGGATACAGAAATGGGAGGATTGAATTAGCGTACGAAGAGCCGTATCTTCTTGCAACTACATTTAAAGGGGGATTAAATCTATTTATCCAGAGAGAGAAAAGAAATGGCGAATGGGTAGATGTAATAGGTTCCGATGTAAATGTAGGAAAGTATTGGAGTCGCTATACTCAGGGAGCTTTAAGGTACCAGTACGAGAATATCATAACAAGGGACAAAGACACAACTGAAAGATGGGTAAGCTCTGTATACTTGTCATTTTCATACGACAGGAAAAATGATATATTTTATCCAAGTAAGGGAGTGGTCTTTCTAGCAACTCATCAGTATGCGGGTGGGATGCTTGGTGGTGATGTAGATTATCATAAGATTCTAATTGAACATATTCTCTATGAGAGAGTTTTTCCTGGAGTGATAGCCACAAGAGTAAAGGCAGGATGCATATGGAACGACAGGAATATGCCGTTTCAGGACAAGTTTGCAATTGGAGGTATGGGCTCTGTAAGGGGATTTGATGAAGAATCCATAGGGCCTGTAGTTAATGGAAGAAGAAATGCAAACCTGACGATCATCGTAAATTGTGAGTTCAGATTATCTGTATTTGAGAGATTTGACCTCGTATACTTTTTTGATACAGGAGGACTCTGGAAGAACCTTCAGAGTGTCAGTATAACAGAAAATACAGGAATATCTGGTGGTGTAGGTATAGGATATAGAAGCCCGATAGGACCAATAGAACTGAATTATGCTCATAGATTGACTGGACCAAGTGGGGGAAATTTTTACTTTACAATAGGATATATGTTTTAACTACTTTGCTTTTTATGAAGAAGTGGATTATTATAGGTATAATTGTTTCTTTCTTTCTGGCGGTGGTCTTTCTTGCTCGCACAGAACTTGTAATGAATAAGGTAGAAGACCTTGTTTTTAAAACTACAAATGGATTTGTTGATATAGGAGATATGAAGGGAAACCTATTATTTTGTATTAGGGTATATGACCTGAATATCGGGCGAATTGCGACTGCGGACACCATAGTGCTTCGTTACTCTCCGCTTTCTCTCCTCTTGCACAGGATTAAGTATATAGAAGCGGAAAAAGTGATTATTAATACTGTGCCTCCGGCTTCCGGCGAGATTTCTAATAGGAGAGCAGATAGAACCGCATTTGTTTTTCCAGTAGACGTCGACAGGTTCAAAATTAAAGATCTAATGATAAGGGGGATTCCCAATACGGATGAATTAAGTCTATTTAGAATTGATGGAACTGCAAGAAGAGTTAAAGAAGGAGTGACTACAAACCTCTATATAGATGGAGGGAAATGGATGAATGTCTGTATATCCGAAGCGAGTGGCGTTTTTCTATATGCAAAAGGGAGATTTGCCCTGAAAGAGATGTGGATCAATACGCCAAAATCACGATTTCTCATTAGTACATCATTTGAGAGAGGTAAATTTAATTTAAAACTACGCAGTTCCAAAATCGCCCTTGCAGAGTTTGCTCATCTCATTACACAGGATATTTCTGGGTATCTTTTCTGCAATCTTGATATAACAAGAGAAGAGAAACTCTCTGGAAAGGGCAATTTTATAGTTAAAGATGTGGCATACAAGGACTATACAATAAATAAGGGGAATGTAAAATTCAGCATGGGCGATGATATTATTGATGCAACATTCAAGGACCTCATTACTTGTGGCGGTGAGGTGAATGGAGTCATGAGGATAAATTTATTTCCATTCTCCTATAGATCGCGACTCTCTATTTTAAATATAGATATCAAGAAGATAATGGGTAATTTTGAAACTTCTATCTCCGGCAAGACATCGATTTCTGGTGATCTAAACGAAGGTAAAATAGAACTGGACCTCTCAGGTTCTGTATTGGGGAAAAGAATTGAAAGTTTAAAAGGTTGTGTTTCCTTTGGCAAAGGATTGCTTGTAGAAGATATAATTCTAAATGACAGGCTTTCACTACAAGGAAGGCTTGATGATGAGAAGATTGATATGAGTGTATCTACAAAAAAGTTTGATATATCCCCGTTTTTGCCCTTTACAGGTGTCCTGAACGGCGAGGTAAAGATTAGCGGGACATTTAAACATCCTATACTTGCAGGTTCTTTCTATATAGAGGATTTTCGGTACAAACTCCTTCAAGCAAGATATATCTCCTCAAATCTCAATGTTGAGAGATTGCATAAATCCTTTTTTGGAGAGATTGATTTTGCAGTAGCCCATCTGGTTGTCCCCGGATCCGAATTCAATAACATAAGTGGAAAGGTCTTTCTATCAGATAAGATTGTGTTCAATGTAAATGGAGAAGGGGAAGATATATCTCTCTCGATCGTCGGAGATATGTATAAAGGGGATATTACACTTGATACCCTTATATACTCCACGGGTGATGTAATCCTCAAAAACAATCTACCAATACAACTGAGTGTAAGGCCACCTTCTGTCTTTGTGAATAGGTGTGTAGTGGCTGTCAATAGGGGTTATTTTGAATGTAAAGGAAGATATAATCCTCAGGATATGGACCTTGCGCTCATAGGAGAGGATATCTCCTTAGCGTCGCTTAGGCGAGATGTGAAGGGAGAGGGAAGTATATGGTTGAAGATGAATGGCGATATTAAATCACCATCTATTCAGTGTAGGCAAAGGATTGTAAATTTAACCTATTCGGGCGTAAAGATTGACACAACCTACATAAGTGCAGGGTATACACAAAATCTGCTCACTATTGATGAGGCAAGCATTATTATCAAGGGCGAACGCTCAGAAATAAAGGGATATATACCAATCAATCTCTTCCCATTTTCATTTCCGTCAGAGGATATGAATCTCAGTGTAAGATTGGAAAATCTTCCTCCTGATATATGGAAACCATTAAGGAAATATGTAATTGTGCAGGCCGGAAAGACGAATGCAGAATTGAGTATGTTGGGTTCGCCTCTCTCTCCCAGGATAACAGGATATGTTGACTTAAAAGGTCTAGTCACCCGTATTCCTTTGTACGGTGTGTCCTTTAGTGGCCTCAATTCAAGGATTCGCTTTTTACAGGAGAAAATTGAGATCGAGAATTTTGCTGCAGAAAGTGCTGGAGGCAAGCTTGGGTTAGATGGATACTTGATTATTTCTCCGTTTTCTTGGAAGCAACTAGGTCTTTTTCTTGACTTCAAAGGAGAAAATATACCGTTTCAACTACCTGAGGGTGAGGGTGTAGTTGATATGGATATTGCGCTGAGAGGAACTGTTGCACATCCAGTAGTAAACGGTAATGCAAAGATAGACAAGGCATTGATGGTTATTTCTATTCCTTCAAAACCATCCAGATTTCTTGAGCAGGAGTTTGACCTTGATTTAACAGTGGATATGCCTGAACGGGTATGGATACGGAGTTCGCTTCCTGCACCAATCAGCCCGATACCTGGGATAGAGAATCCTATCGTTGACCTCGAGATGGGTGGTAAGGTCTCGTCAATAAAGAGAGGGAATGAGATATTTCTTACGGGAACTATGGAAGTAAAACAAGGATATTTCTATTATATTGACAGGCCCTTTGAAGTAGTAGAAGGAAGTTTTGTATTCGACAATACTCCCGGATTTGACCCTCTGGTAAACCTGAAGGCAAAAAGTGAGGTAATATACACTATATTGAGAGAAGGCGAAGCACAGTTAGATACAACCACTGTTTATGTTACCTTGGGTGGCAGAGTAAGTGAGCTTCAATTTTCTATGTATTCCGAACCCGAACTGCCTTTAGAAAGTATAGTAATTATGCTCTCCTTGAATGCTCCCTGGGGTGAATTTGATATTGTGAATGTACCAGATAGGTTAGTGAATCTTCTGATAAGAGGCACGGTATTGGCAGATATAGAGAAGATGCTGGGTGTGGATGTCCTTTGGTTTGAGACGAGCATGTTTGGGGAAGAAAAAATGGCGAGAATTACAGCAGGGAAGTACATTTCTCCAGATTTGTATGCGAGTTACACGAAGGATTTATTTGCTCCATCCTGGAGTTTTAAAACCCGCTACCGTATCATTCGCGGCCTGTCGCTGATGGGTCAGAGAACGGAAGAAGACGAATACAATGTAGGGATGGAGGTAGAGATACGATATTGAGAAGCCAGATACCGGTAATCGTAAGGCGTAAGGCGAAAAGCGTAAAGCGTAGAGAAAAAAGACAATAGACCACAGACCCAATGACCCAATAACCCAATGACAAATGACATCTAAAATCTACAATCTACAATCTCTGTATGTTCTATCAGCCAAATATATACATATTCATTTCCCTTCTATGTGCAGGTGTATTCCTGATATTTCTCTTCTACAAGAAAGATAGTAGAATAGCAAAAGTACTGCGAATAACATCCATCGTAATCTTGTTGTTTCTCTTGCTTGAGCCCGTAATTTACGCATTCCGCTCGAACGACACACTCGCCATTTTAATAGATACCTCAAAGAGCATGGAGCCGAAGAGGGATACCGTCTCCTGGTGGATTCGTAAACTTGATCCCTACCCTGTAAAGAAACAGTATTTCTGGTTTGATACAACACTCTATAATAGAAAGAGGGGAGGTGGAGCTACTGACATAATAAGGGCGATTGAATGTTTGCCTTCTCATATAGGGGCAGTCTTATTACTATCCGACGGAATATATACAAGAGGCAGAGATCCGAGAACAGCAAAATACTCAAGACCCGTATATACCATTTCAATAGAACGAAAAGGGGAAGAGAACTTCAGAGTAGTAGGCTACAACAGGAACTACTATATCTATAAGGGAGATACTGCATCAGTAGAGGCAATAATAGAGGGAGAAGGTGTTAAAGACAAGACCGCATGGCTTGTATTCTTTGAAGGAGAAAAAGAAATCTCCAGGAGTTCAATTCTCCTACCACCTGATAGAATGAGAAAGTCGTACAGGTTACATTTTATTCCCAAAGTCAGCGGAGTTCATATATATACACTGACTCTCAGAAGAAACGAGAAAGAAAATAACATAAGTTTTTCAATGAATGTCACGGATAGGCGTATAAAGGTGTTGTATATATCAGGTAATCCATCCTTCAATCTAAAATTTATACGATCTGCTCTTGAGAAAGACCAAAACACGAGAGTTCATTCAATTATCCAGATTGCAAAGGACAGATGGCTTGTAGATGGGAGTCCAAAAAGGAGCAATATTGACATTGAAGATTATATTCAGGAGATAGATCCTGATATAGTTTTTTTAGAAGACCTCGAACCATCTTCTGTAACGGATTATATTGACAGTGAAGGAAAGTGTTTTGTGATTGGTAAAGGGCACCTTTCTCCGTTTATATTCGGAGGCAGACCTGATAGAGAAGGAAGAATAGAATTTGTCAGAGGAGAATTAGATATATTCAGTGAGTCATTACCCTCTCTTGCATTTTTTGATGTGATAGGAATCAAAAAAGGGGCAAAAATACTTGCAGTCTGTCCTGATATAAAAACAGCTCAAGGTAATATGCCAGTGTTCGCAAGTATGACATACGGTGGGGGCGAGGTCTATAGTATTGCGTCGGATATTCTGACACCCATCAATTTTACACAAAAGGGAGATCATAATTTTTGGATAGGTCTGATTAGATGGATAGCAAAGAGGGGAGAGGATATTCACATAGAAACCGACAAAGCAATCTACAAGCCCGGGGAAAACATAAGGATAAGGGCGGAGACCAGAGAAATGATGGATGAGGATGTCCTTGTAGAAATAAAAAAGATAGATGGACAAAATGAGAGTGTACAGTATCAAGAAAAAAAATATCTATATAAAAAATCACCAACTGCATACGAGGTGATAATAGATTATTTACCCCCAGGAAGATATGAATACAGGTCGAAAGTGAACGGGAACTTTATAAGTGGCGAGTTTTATGTAGAGGAACCACTACCAGAAGATCCAAATCCTTATGCAGATAATGATTTGTTAACTGCAATTGCCTTAAAGAGCGGTGGAAAGGTGATCCATTATCCAGATGATATAGAGATAACAATGGGTGGAGATAAAGAAAAATATCCTCTATTTCCTTCGAGGTCTCCGTTTCCACTTGTCTTGCTTGTTGTTCTTCTTTCAATAGAGTGGTGGATTCTGAGAAAGTAGCATCCCTTACCATCGGGAGTTAGAGACAGTAGCCGCAACTTTTAAGTTGCGTGAGGCTCGTAAAATTGTAACGTATGCCCGCAAGCTAAAGCTTGCGACTACCTCACTGCTTACTGTCTTTCGCAACCGGGAGGTTGCCCCTACCCGCTTACTGCCTACTGCTTACCGCTTACTATTCGGTACTGTCAAAAATAATATGAAAGGATATGAAAGAAACCACAGAGGACACAGAGATAAAATTAATTCTCTGTGCTCTCCAAACAATGTTTTATATGATTTAACAGGGATTGCCCGCCTACCGGCAGGCAGGTAAGAGAACTTAAGAGAAAAGAAATAAAAAAGAAACA
>PEYP01000149.1:2011-22971 GCA_002774315.1 Candidatus Stahliibacteriota bacterium CG08_land_8_20_14_0_20_40_26 | reverse complement strand
ATGTATTCTGGATATGGGTATATCCTTCTGCCCTCAGAGCAACAAAGCGGTGTCTTCTTCTCAAGAGGTCCCTTGTTGCTCGCATTTCCCTTGGGTAGGGATAAGCCAGTGGAAAGAGGTTGCATCTTAGAAGATCTGCTATCGTTTTTGAATCTATTCGGTCGTTCTTTTTCTTTCCACCATGGATGGCTTTCATGTACAGGGCATGACCGAGGAAGAAGGGTATGCCCACTTCCTTACACCCATCTGCGAGCCAGTACCAGTTAAATGTCGACTCCACGCCAACGGCAACACTGTGCCGGTATGGTTTTACAATGTGCAGAAAGAGAGCGAAATCATTCGGGATATTTCTATGGAAGACGGCTTCTCCTATCGCATTCATAATGCAGACATACATGGTCTTAGCATGGAGGTCTACCCCACAGTAGAACTCCTTCAGGATGGTAGCGAATTGCATACGACACCTCCCTTCTGATTCCTGTCTGCCGACAGGCAAGATTTGAACTTGACAAAACCGGGATTGTGTTATATAATTATACAACGCAAATTGATTCCACGCAAGAAATTATCTTGACGCCTTTTAATTATTATCACAGCATAAAAGGTTCGTGCCCTATGGCACTCACCCAAATGCCTTCGGCACTTCGCAAACACGCAGAACGTTGTACGCCATATTACTCGACGTGAAAGGTGGTTAGATATGTCACGATTCATTAAAAAAATATCAAAAAAGGCTAGACTTCCCCCTGGGGCTCTTGTCCATGTGGGCGAGGGAAGGGATGAGGAAGTGAAGATTACAATTATTGACTATGACGAAAGGCACTTTGAAGAGAGGAAGGTAAAAAAGGTTGAGGAATGCCTTCCTTTTACGGACAAGCCCACCGTGACCTGGATAAACATAGATGGGATACACCAGGTCGATATTATAGAAGCAATAGGAAAGCATTTTGGGGTGCATCCCCTTGTTCTGGAAGACATTGTTGATACAGGCCAACGCCCGAAAATGGAGGATTTTGGGAATTACATCTTTGTGGTTTTGAAAATGATTTATTACGACGAAAAAGAGGACGAGATTAAGACAGAGCAGGTAAGTTTACTAATCAGTCAAAAATTCGTGATTTCCTTCCAGGAGAGGGAAGGGGATGTATTTAACCCCATTCGCGAAAGGATAAGGGGTGACAAAGGCCACATAAGGAAAATGGGGGCGGACTACCTTACCTACGCGTTAATGGACGGTGTCGTTGACAATTATTTTGTGATCCTAGAAAAGGTTGGTGAGAAATTAGAGGGCATGGAGGAGGAGCTGGTGACAAACCCAACGCTAGAAACATTGCAGGCAATTCACAACCTAAAAAAAGACATGATATTCCTGCGCAAGTCGGTGTGGCCCTTAAGGGAAGTCATTGGCGGTCTGGAGAGGGGGGAATCAAAACTTGTTCAAGAGTCCACACAAATATACTTCAGGGATGTTTATGACCATACAATCCAAGTGATGGACGCCATTGAGACGTCCCGTGACATGTTATCAGGAATGTTGGATATTTACCTTTCCAGTGTGAGCAACAGGATGAACGAAGTTATGAAGGTGCTGACCATCATAGCTACTATATTCATACCACTGACTTTTATAGCAGGAATCTATGGGATGAATTTCCAAAATATGCCGGAGCTTAGCTGGCGTTGGGGTTATTTTGCAGTTTCGCTTGTAATGGTTACTATAGGTATTTCAATGTTAGTGCATTTCAAGAGGAAAAAATGGCTTTGAAGGAGCTGATTCACGCCTGCGTCATACGGCAGATAACACAGCATATACGCTACGGGCTTACGCCCTTGCCCTTAGGGACATTGCTCCCTTCGGTCGCAACGTCGTATATGCTGGAAACATTATATGAAATTCCAAAACCCGCCTTCGAACAAAGAAGAATATTTAAAGGTCAAAGTTAATTTAATATGGAGGTATAAAGATGAGTGAAAAATCTAAAAAACGCAAATCTTGGCAGGAAAAATTGGCAGATAGTAAAGGCTTGCCAAAAGTTGAAAAAATAACTGATAAAATGAGTACAAGATGGGGAACAGGCACAGTTGTTATCCCAGCACCTAAAGAAGTAGACAAAATTATGAAAAAAGTTCCTGAAGGCAAACTTATCACAATCAATGAAATTCGTGCGATACTTGCCCAAAAACACGGTGCTACAATAGGTTGTCCGATAACTACTGGAATTTTCGCTTGGATTGCAGCTCATGCAGCGGAAGAAGCTAAAGTAGAAGGAAAGAAAAATATCACTCCCTACTGGCGCACATTGAAAACAGGTGGAGTTATAAACGAAAAATATCCTGGCGGAGTAGAGACTCAAAGGAAACTTTTGGAAAAGGAAGGACATAAAGTAATCCAAAAGGGTAAGAAATATATCGTTGCTGATATTGAAAAATATTTGGTAAGAAAATCATTCCTAATTTAAATTTCATAAAAGAACACGGGATAAAAGAATTCATAAAGCAGCAGGAAAAACAAATTAAATTAATAGAAACAATAATAGAGAATTTTGATGATGGAAGATCGAGAAGTTTTTTCTGCAAGGCAGTAGCCTTAAAGAGTAAATCTTTTCATCTTTACAGAATGTATAAGAGGCTATAACGATAATATCATCAAATCTAGCTTTTGCGGCTCGCTGCGTTGACTATAATAAACTACTTCCCTTCCACTATACTTCCCCAGAGCCTTCCTTAAAAAATTTCTTGACATTTCATAAAATCAATGGTAAAATACAAAGAGGGTTTGTAAACAGAAGTTAATGGCTATCTTAAAATAAATAGACGGCCAAATTAAAAGAAATATAATGCTAAAACCGTATTTGAAGAAAATATTTGAAGTTGCCAATCGTGGAGATGCCAGAGAAGAAAGTTATTACTCCATTCTTGAGGGATTGTTTAAGGAATATACTAACACGGTTGGCAAGAAAAATATCCACATAACAACCCTACCAAAGAAAACTGAAGCTGGCAATCCCGATTTTAGAGTCTGGGATGGGAAACAACATATCGTGGGGTATATTGAAGCCAAGGCGCCAACGGTAGAAGATTTAGACAGGATAGAATATACAGAACAGTTAAAACGCTACCGGCATACCTTTCCGAACTTGATATTGACCAATTTTTTTGAATTCAGACTTTATCGCAATGGCACTTTGATGGATAAAGTTCTGACTGCTAGACCTTATGTTGTTCATAAGCTTAAAATCACCCCACCGGTTGAAAAAGAGCCTGATTTCCTTAAACTGCTTGAGAAATTCTTCGCATTCACCCTACCAAAAGTCTACGATGCTAAAACCCTTGCATTAGAATTAGCCAAGAGGACACGTTTTTTGAGGGACGAGGTCGTTGCAGAGGAATTGAAAGAAGAAGAAAAAACAGGAAAGGGCTTTATTTTAGGTTTCTATGAGGCATTTAGGAAGTTCCTCATAAGTGGTCTTTCAAAAGAGGGCTTTGCCGACCTTTATTCACAAACTATCACATATGGGCTTTTTGCTGCTAGGACCCGCACGGATGATGGATTTAATAGAAAACTTGCATACGATAGAATTCCACATACTATTGGGATTTTACGAGATGTTTTCAAGTTCGTTTCACTTGAAGACCTTCCCCCGCATATGGAATGGATTATTGATGATATTTCAGAAGTGCTTGCAGTTACTGATGTAAAGAAAATACTTCATCAGTATTTCCATGAGGGTAAAGGTAAAGACCCTATTATCCATTTTTATGAAACCTTTTTGGCAGAATATGACCCAAAGATGCGAGAAAGGAGAGGCGTCTATTATACTCCAGAACCCGTGGTCTTCTATATTGTTAGTTCTTTACACAATATTTTGAAGGAGCACTTCAATAGAGCAGATGGATTTGCAAGCGATACAGTTACAGTTTTAGACCCTGCAGCAGGAACGCTAACCTTTTTAGCTGATGCAGCTAAACTCGCCGTAGAAGAATTTGTTTCTAAATATGGAGAAGGAGGGAGAGAAAAATTCATTAAAGAGTATATCCTCAAAAACTTCTATGCCTTTGAACTGATGATGGCACCCTATGCAGTAGGTCATCTAAAGATGTCCTTTCTCTTGGAAGAACTTGGCTATAGACTTCAAAAGGATGATAGGGTTAAATTCTATCTTACCAATGCCTTAGAAATGGAAGAACTGGCACAAACCACACTCCCGGGTATTATAGCTTCACTCTCTGAAGAATCTCATTTAGCAGGCAAGGTCAAAAAAGAACAACCTATCTTGGTTATACTTGGCAATCCACCATATTCAGGAATATCAGCAAATATGAACCCATGGATAGATAGACTTCTAAGAGAAGATGTAGATGGGCTACAAAGTTATTACAAGGTGGATGGAAAACCTTTAGAAGAAAGGAAACTTTGGCTACAGGATGATTATGTCAAATTTATTCGCTTTGGTCAGTGGAAGATAGACCAGGCGGGGGAAGGAGTTTTAGGATTTATCACCAACCACAGTTATCTTGATAGTCCAACCTTCAGAGGCATGCGGCAATCATTGATGAACAGCTTTAATGAGATTTATACCCTAGACTTACATGGAAATAGCTTAAAGAAAGAGAAATCTCCTGATGGGTCAAAAGATGAAAATGTTTTTGATATCAGGCAGGGAGTAGCTATTGCCCTTTTTATAAAAAGACGCGGTGAGAAGAAAGAATGCAAGGTATACCATTCAGAAAGATGGGGAGTGCGACAATGGAAATATGCTTGGCTTTTGGTGAATGATATAAAAACAACCGATTGGCAAAAGTTAAGTCCAACAAGTCCCTATTACTTCTTTATTCCAAGAGAAGAAAAAGGTAGAAAAGTTTATGAAAAATACTGGAAAATAACTGATATTTTTCCTATTAATTGTGTTGGCATTGTCACTGCACGCGATAAGTTTGTAATTGATTTTAATAAAGACACACTAAAAAGGCGAATTGCAATGTTTAGAAATTTATCAATACCAGATGAACTTGTTAAACAGACCTTCAAATTGAAAGATACAAGCACGTTTAAGTTCAGAAAATCGCGAGAAGCTATTTCTAAAGATGAGAATTGGAATAAGTACTTTACCGAGATTTTATATCGTCCCTTTGACAAAAGAAATATCTATTATACAAATATAGTTATTGAGAGACCTCTTTTAGAAGTTATGCGTCATATGATGCGGGAGAATTTGGGGTTATTAACTTGCCGTCAGCAAAATAAAGTTGGATTTTATCATACTTTAGTTTGCGACACTATTGTTGAATCCTGTGTTGTATCCAATAAGACCAGAGAAATAAATTACCTTTTCCCTCTCTATCTCTACCGAGAAAAAGATAGTTCTAAAAAACGGTCTATAAAAAGCACTGTGATGTTGTTTGAATCACGGGCAGATTATGAGGTAAAAACGCCAAATCTCTCTTTAGCATTAGTTGATCAATTAACGAAGGCTTTTAAGGAGACGCCCTCTCCTGAACAAATCTTATTTTATATTTACTCCGTACTTTATTCCAATACCTACCGAACAAAATACGCAGAGTTCCTGAAGGTAGATTTTCCGAGGATTCCTTTTATAAAAGATTACAAACTTTTTTGCAAGATGGCTGGATATGGGAAAAGGCTCGTTGATTTGCATCTAATGGAGGTAGGGGCGTATTGCAATACGCCCCTACAATCTAAATTTCAGGGTAAAGGTGATAACAGAGTCGGAAAATTAAGATACGATGAAAAACAAAGGCGTGTTTATATCAATGAGACACAGTATTTTGAGGGGATTACAGAAGATATCTGGGAATATCAAATAGGCGGCTATCAGGTGTGTTCCAAGTGGTTAAAAGAAAGAAAGGGGAGGGGCTTGTCACTTGAAGAAATAAAGCATTACTGCAAGATAGTCACATCCCATCAAAAGACAATCATAATTCAGAAAGCGATCGATGATATTTATCCCAAGGTGGAAAAGGAGACCGTAGAGTTTGAAATTTGACTATGCTAATATCATAACAACAAGCCACACAGATTATCTTCTTACAAAAGAGAAACAATCAGGAAAATAGTCACAGTGTAAAGATGTATTAAAGGCAATTTGTTCATCCAAACAGACGGCGAACGGACAAGAAAAAAATATTGGCAAATGGTTTCACCGTGAAGACACAGAGTTCACAAAGCTCGTAAAGAAAGGGGAAAAAAATACGGAAACCGACCTGTGTGAGATTGTCTTGGTGTCTTTTAATTAGAGAATTAAGCTATCATTTGAGGAACTGAGATAAAATCAGGTAAAGAAAACATATGGAAACTAAGAAATTTCTACAATTGGTCAAGAATTACGAGAATCAAGATTTAGAATTCAGGATTGCTCTCTCTGAGGAAGATGAGAAGGATAGAATTGCTAAAACAGTAACTGCTTTCTATAATACACATGGTGGTAAAATTATCTTTGGAGTAGAAGATAAGAAGAGAAGACTAGTAGGCTTACAAGCTCCTCAGCGATTGGAGCATGGATTAACCAACAAGATCAGGGCGAGGTGTAAGTTAGACGTCCCACCCCAAATAGAATTTGTGGAGTATAGAAGTAAGTCCTTTATTATTGTACACTGTCCCAAAGGTCCACATGCGCCTTACTATGTAAAGGGGTATCCCAAGCCGTTCGTGCGACGTGGCTCATCCAACTTTGAAGCGAATGACATTGAGATTGCCCAGATGTATCGGGACTCAAGTAGGATTTCCTATGATCGTACCATAGTTGATGATGCCTCTCTGGAAGATATCGACCTCAAAGCTGCCAAAAGATATATCTCCAAAAGGAAAAAGTCTAAGGAGATCGCCAGGGAGGCTCTCTTAGATATCCTGAGAAAAGAGGGTATTTTGTGTAGAACCAGAAATGGAGAATATCTGCCAACTATTGCTGGGTTACTCCTATTTGGCAAAGATCCGCAGAGTTGCTTGCCGCATACTGCAATTAAGGCAGATGCCAAATATCGGGGAAGTGACAAGGATTGGGATGCTATTGCTACTTTCGAAGGCAACCTTTTTCAGCTGATAAAGCGGTTCGACGAATTTATAACTCCCCATATTCGTGTATCTGCCAAGATCGTTGGTTTTAAAAGGATTGAAAAGACAGAATTCCCTATTGAGGCCCTTAGAGAGGCATTTATAAATGCATTGGCTCACAGAGATTATGGGTTTATCCAGGGCTCTATCGCCGTCAGAATTAGTGATAATTCCATAGAGATAGCCAGCCCCGGAGAGCTTCTTCGGCCACTTACTATCGACGATTTAAAAAGGGGAGAATTTGAACCTGTAACGCGTAATAAGGTAATTGTCAAGGCCTTAGTTGAAGAAGAACTGATGGAGGAGCGAGGGACTGGTTTTATCCGTATGAAGAAATTAGCTAAAGAATATGATTTAGAGAGATTCGATTTTTAGGAATATATGGGTTTTTTTAAAGTTACCTTCCAGTCAAGGCCGCTTTGGGGGAAAGAAATAGAGAAAAAGAAGATTCTGATACCCGACGAAACACTAAAGGCATTAGATAATGACCAATTAAAGATTCTTGAAGTATTGGAGGAAAAGGAAAAAGTAAAAGTAGTTGATTGTGTTAGTCAAATAAAAAAATCTCCTATTACTATTCGCAGGAAACTGAAGAATATGGTGCAGAAGAAGATATTGGAGGTAGTAGGAAAGAGCCCTACTGATCCTACAACTTATTACATTCTCCACCCCAGATTTACAAATAGGAAATGATAGAGTAGTGATAGAGTAGATGAACTTCGGAAGGATATCCAAACCTTCATTTGGATATAAAAGGTTATATAAACCTGTTCGCACGATAAGTGGGTGTAGAGGGAGGTAAATGAGATGTATAGGTATATACTCTGCATCGGTATTTGTGCAGTCATATGGATTATTAATGTAAGATGGATAATCCAGGCGGTCAGGGAACGCATAACCAGTGAAATTTATATCCATACGGGTTTAGGCATCTTCTTCACCTTGTTAATCATCGGTATATTTAAATTATGGACGCAATTTGATATTTTGTGGTTACAAGTCATTGGTTTCATTTTCTATGTCCCCTCGGCTATTTTAGTCTTTGGTTCGATGTTCGAACTGAAGCACAAAGGTAAAGCGGAAACTTCCGACCCCACCGCCACTACCGCCCTGGTCGATACTGGCGTGTATCGTATTGTTCGCCAGCCCATGACTTTGGGGATGGCAATTTGGTCTATTGCCATAATTTTAGTTTTTCAGTCAATTCTTTCAATAATTTTGGGCATATTATCATTTTTTTGTTTTTGGATGTCAGCCAGAAAAGAGGTCGAATACAATATGAGGAAATTTGGAGATGAATACAGAGAATATATGAAGAAAGTTCCTATGTGGAATATTTTCAAAAGATTAAGGAAATGAAGGTATTACATGAGAGGAAAAATATGAAAATTGATACTGAAAATCTGGGGGATGGGACAATTACATCCCTTCCCTCAGGCGAGGTGATATTTAAACTCGATTCATACATAGACAACCCCATCCTGGAGCCTGAAGACATCGGGCTTGTCTGGTATGAAGATGGTGTAAAAAGGGTGGGAGCTGTTTTTAATGGAGGTGCAGAGGTCTTCAATGGAAAGATTGTACTCGCACCAAGATGCCACAAAAACTACAAAGAGGGGACATTTGTTGATACAACGACCGGGATTGAGAGAAAATGTTTTGAGAATTATATATCCGAGATATGGTTATTTGAGAGTGCAGATGGAATGCATTTCAAACGACTTGATGGTCTGGTAATAAAAGGGGATGAAACTGACCACGAGGATTTTACATATGGTATTGAAGACATGAGAATTGTTAAGTTTGAGGATACCTATCTGCTCGTGGGATGTGGTAAAGTAGCCCCTCCGTTTAAGGGCAAAAACGCTGACAGGATAGCAATCTACTCAACAGAGGATTTTGCAAACATCACATATCACGGCATAATTGATGCCTTTGATTCCAGAAATGCTATCTTATTTCCTGAAAACATCAAAGGAAAACCATACATATTCTTAAGGATGTATCCTAATATACAGATCGCACCGCTTATGGGGAATATTGAGCAACTCCTCTTTCCCCAAAAACACAGAGAATACTGGGAGAAGATATATACCAACAGAGAAAAATATCTCCTCTTTCAAACAGGTAGCTATTCGCACGAAAAAGAGAAGATCGGTCCGGGAACACAACCAGTAAAAACGGAAAGAGGGTGGCTCTTTATATATCATTCGGTTGGAAAGATAGAAAAAGAGATTTTATCCTGTTATGGTGTGACCACACCTGTGGAAAGAGGATATTCTGTATGTGCCGCTCTACTTGATTTAGATGACCCTACAAAGGTTTTATGCCGAACAAGGCACCCTATATATATTCCCAATGCTCTATATGAACTCGCAGGTAACGAGGATCATCCGGTTGATGTCCCCAATGTGGTATTCCCTACTGGTGCTATCGTTTGTGGGGAGAAACTTCTCATCTACGCAGGTGTAGGCGATAAATACGAGATTTTACTCTCCTGCAATATAAACAACCTCGTAGACTATCTGTGGGAATACTGTAAGAGTTGAAACTTGGACGCCCCGCCGATGGCGGGGTCCCGCCAAAGGCGGTGACAGATACACACAGATTAACACAGGTTTTTTAAAATTAAATCACGGGAAAAATTCGATGTATGGGTTTGGAATTCACCCGTAAGGGTTTGGAATTCACCCGTAAGGGTTTTATATAAAAGGCTAACGCCTTAATTCCAAAGGCTAACGCCTTAATTCCAAAGGCTAACGCCTTAATTCCAAAGGCTGATTCCAACAAATTTCTGTTATTTCTGTAAGGATTTAATTTATCTAATCCAAATTACTTTTAATCTAATCAGTACAATTAGTGGCTTCAGTTAACGCATTATTTGAAATTATCTTCTAAAAGTCTCTTACCCGCCTACCGTCAGGCAGGCAAGTCCCTGTTAAAATTTCTTAGGAAAATGGGAAAACAAAAAAACCCGGCAGCGTCCTACTCTCCCGTGCCGTTACCAGCACAGTACCATCGGCCTTCTGGGGCTTAACTTCTCTGTTCGGAATGGGAAGAGGTGTTTCCCCCAGGGTATAACCACCGGGCATAAAATATAGCAAAAATCCTTCAGCTAAAGGGGTGCTTCGAGGGACCATTTTTAAGGTGCTCAATAGGCACAAAAAAAGTTTCTCTCTGAAACACCCCTTTTGCTAATAAGCTAATCAAAAATGGATTGGTAGGGACATGATAAGACTCACGGCTTATTAGTACCGCTCGGCTAAATCCATTACTGGACTTACACCTGCGGCCTATCCCCCGACATAATGTCGGGGCGACCTTACGGTCGACCTTGTCATCTTCAAGGTGCCTTCAGTCCCGCCTTGCGGCAGGAGGGAGATTTAATCTTGGGGTGGGCTTCCCACTTAGATGCCTTCAGCGGTTATCCCTTCCGAACATAGCTACCCAGCGATGCAGCTGGCGCCACAACTGGTACACCAGAGGTTCGTCCATCCCGGTCTTCTCATACTGGGGACAGCTCCCCTCAAATCTCCTACGCCCGCGACGGATATGGACCGAACTGTCTCACGACGTTCTGAACCCAGCTCGCGTACCGCTTTAATGGGCGAACAGACCAACCCTTGGGACCTTCTCCAGCCCCAGGATGCGATGGGCCGACATCGAGGTGCCAAACCGGGCCGTCGATGTGAACTCTTGGGCCCGATCAGCCTGTTATCCCCGGAGTACCTTTTATCCGATGATCTTCAGTCCTTCCACACGGAACTGTCGGGTCATTAAGTCCGGGTTTCCCCTCTGCTCCTTGTGTCCAAGTCGCAGTCAGGCTGGCTTATGCCTTTACACTCAACGCACGATTACCGACCGTGCTGAGCCAACCTTTGAGCGCCTCCGTTACCTTTTAGGCAATTGTGTTTGCCTGGCACTTGGCAGTTTGTAACGCATATTATCTATCAAATAGGGCTCAATCAATTCTCGAAAACGCTCATAGGATTTACCTGAGATATAGATTTGATAGCCCTCTTTCTGCCTTCTACTTTTTGCGTGCAATCCAAAACGCTCTTCCAAGACGGATATTAAGAGCTCTACTTCGCCCAAGGTATAACCTTGCGTGTTGAAAATCACTCCCTTGGACTGCTTTGACTTTATTGAACCATCGTCCATAAACCAGTAAGATAAAGCATGCGGAGTTAACCAAAGATGAATGAGATGAGGGACACATTTCCGTCCTTTCCTGTAGAACTGATGGGCATAGAATCTTAATGTCCTGTGACTTACTGTCTGAAACCACCAGTTTCGACTCACATATCCCTGACAGCGCTTCTCCTTCGGTTGCGGTGGAGTAAGAACCCACTGTTTAAACACTTCATAGAGATGTTCTACATAGGCTTGATGAGCTTCGCTCTGCTCAATCTTAAGCCGATATGTCCGACCTCCATTTTGTGTCTCCAGATGAGCATCCCCTAAAAGCAACCCAATCAGTATTTCTCGTTGTTCTCTGGTTAACTTGAGCCCTTGCTTGTATTGCTCGATCGCTTTAGAATGCATATAGTTTCTCCTTAGCCAGGCCCCGAGTTGCCCCGGCTTCCGGTCGCCCGGAAGTTCAGGCTGTATCACCTCCGACATAAAGTCGGAGTCCGGCGTGCAGTCGTTGAGGGGTCCGACACAAGTCGGACTTCCCTGCTGATTGTCCGCAGTGGACGCATTTTCACCCAGCACTTATGTATAAGTGCAAGGTAGCGCCACATTCTACATCCCTTTACAAAAGCCCAGAGGCAAGCCTTTGTTAGGAAACGGAGTTCCCAGCATATAGCCGGATTTGCCTCCGATGTTACCACCGGAGCGCCCCACTATTGAGGCAACCGCCCCAGTTAAACTACCCACCAGACATTGTCCCCCTGCTTGCACAGCAAGAGTTAGAAGCTCAACAGAACAAGGGTGGTATTTCACTGTTGGCTCCCCCTCAACTAGCGTTGAAGGTTCAAAGCCTCCCACCTATCCTACACAAGTTCTACTAAGATCCAGTGCCAAGTTGCAGTAAAGGTTCCGGGGTCTATTTGTCCAGTCGCGGGTAGGCGGCATCTTCACCGCCACTACAATTTCACCGAGCCCCTCGTCGAGACAGCGCCCAAGTCGTTACACCATTCATGCAGGTCGGAACTTACCCGACAAGGAATTTCGCTATCTTAGGACGATTATAGTTATCGCCGCCGCTTGCCGGGGCTTCGGTTCAGAGCTTGCACCCCTCCCCTTAACCTTCCGGCGCCGGGCAGGTTTCAGCCCCTATACTTCCCCTTACAGGTTTGCAGAGGCCTGTGTTTTTGGTAAACAGTCGCTTGGGCCATTTCACTGCGACCCAGGAAAGCTCCGTCTGCAAGAGACTTCACCTTCCCAGGCACCCCTTCTCCCGAAGTTACGGGGTTAAATTGCCGAGTTCCTTAACGAGGGTTCACTCGCACACCTTAGGATACTCTCCTCACCTACCTGTGTCGGTTTACGGTACGGTCACCAGAAAAACTCCCTACGAGGCTTTTCTTGAGAGAACGGTCCTGCCAGTTTGTGGGCAAAGCCCTCCTCATCACCCCTCAGAGTTTACATCCCGGTGGATTTGCCTGCCGGGACCTCCTACGGGCTTGAATCCCAATCCAATAAGGGACTGGCACTTCCTTCTCTGTTCCCCCTTCGGTCAAACGTCTCTCTGGTGGTAGCCGAATATTTACGGCTTTCCCATCGCCTACGCCTTTCGGCCTCGGCTTAGGGACCGACTGACCCTGGGCGGACTAACCTTCCCCAGGAACCCTTAGGTTTACGGTGCCCCGCTTTCTCAGCGGAGTTATCGCTACTCATGCCGGCCTAATCTCTTCCATTCAGTCCACCTCACCTTACGGTAAAACTTCAACCCGAATGGAATGCTACCCTACCCCCATTAGTTTGTTAGGCTGTTAGTTTGTTAGTTTGCTGGACTAGCCAACTACCTAACTATCCAACCAGCCAACTAACGAGCCACAGCTTCGGTAAGAGACTTAAGCCCCGATCATTTTCGGCGCAAGACCCCTCGACTGGTGAGCTGTTACGCTTTCTTTAAAGGATGGCTGCTTCTAAGCCAACCTCCCAGCTGTTTTTGGAATCTCACATCCTTTACCACTTAGTCTCTATTTTGGGACCTTAGCTTGTGGTCTGGGTTGTTTCCCTCTTGGGCACGGAGCTTATCCCCCGCACCCTGACTCCCGGAAACCAAGAAACGGCATTCGGAGTTTGGTTGGATTCGGAACCCTTGCGGGCCCTAGTTCATCCAGTGCTCTACCTCCGTTTCTCTATTCCGAGGCTATACCTAAATATATTTCGGGCAGAACCAGCTATCACCGAGTTTGTTTAGCCTTTCACTCCTACCCACAGCTCATCCAAGCCTATTGCACGAGACACTGGTTCGGGCCTTCCTCCGCTGTTAAGCGGAGTTCACCCTGGCCATGGGTAGCTCACTCGGCTTCGGGTCTACTCCAACGAACATAGCTATAGATAGAAGGCATAAAACATTGAACAAAAGTAAACTTTTGTCCAACATCTGTTTGCCTGATACCTATTAGCCGACGCCCAGTTAAGACTCGGTTTCCCTACGCCTCCCCCTACACCTACCAAGTGCAGGGTTAAGCACGCTCGTTAGAGTAACTCGCCGGCTCATTATGCAAAAGGCACGCGGTCAGAGACCTATCGTAAGCACAAAGGCATACAACAGGTTTCCTCCCACTGCTTGTAGGTATATGGTTTCAGGTTCTATTTCACTCCCCGCCAGGGGTTCTTTTCACCTTTCCCTCACGGTACTGGTTCACTATCGGTCACGGAATAGTATTTAGCCTTACCCGGTGGTCCGGGTAGATTCCCGCAGGATTTCACGTGTCCCACGGTACTCGGGTTTGCCTCTCACAGAGATTCCTTACATTTTATCTACGGGGCTTTCACCCTCTATAGCTCCCCTTTCCAGAAGGATTCGACTATGCAGGAATTTTGTAACTCTCTGGATCCATCTGCGCTAGATCCCAGAGGCACCCCACTACCCTCTCCATGCAAAGCGCGCAGGCTGTGACACATGGATGAGTTTAGGCTCTTCCCCTTTCGCTCGCCGCTACTGAGGGAATCCCTTTCGGTTTCTTTTCCTCCAGGTACTGAGATGTTTCACTTCCCTGGGTTGTCTCCCCGCCTATACAGGTCATATGACCAGAGGCGGGGTATCCAGGCATTACCCTGGATGGGTTTCCCCATTCGGAAATCCCCGGCTCAAAGGTTACTTGCACCTCCCCGAGGCTTATCGCAGCTTGCCACGTCCTTCATCATCATCCCGTACCAAGGCATTCACCATATACCCTTAGTATCTTATCTTATAGCCGCCTACCAATCCATATATAATTGTCAAAGAACGTCCTTCATTATATTATAATACAAAAATGGTAATTTGTCAAGTAAAAAAATCTTTTAAAAAGTTTTTATACTATGGAGGTGAGGGGATTCGAACCCCTGACCCCCGGCTTGCAAAGCCGATGCTCTCCCAGCTGAGCTACACCCCCTACTTGGTTATCAGTTGGCGGTCATCGGTTATCAGGCACTGATTTCTGTTTTTTCAGCGGGTAAACCCCAAATTTTATGCATCAATTTATAAGTCAGCAGAGAATATCCTTAGAAAGGCTGGATGGTTTTAAATATCACCCAACTTTCTCTAAATTTCTCGCGTCGTCGGATACTAAAATAACAGGAGAAAGATGTTACGAAGCAGTATTTGTCCAGGCAAGAGTACTAAAAAGGCAAGAATTAATAATATAAAACAAAGCTATGGGCCCAAGTGGGGTCGAACCACTGACCTCCCGGTTATCGGCCGGGTGCTCTGCCAACTGAGCTATGAGCCCGTATAGATCGTCGGAAATTCATCTTTTTAACTACTTACATAGCCCAGATAGAAAAAAAGCGTGCATCACCTCGTCAGTCATAAGGGTTAAACAGCTTATCTAAATAGAAGATTGCTCTTCTATCTTTTTCTCTTTGAAAGGAGGTGATCCAGCCGCACGTTCCCGTACGGCTACCTTGTTATGACTTCACCCCAGTCACCAACCTTGCCTTCGGCCTCGCTAAAGCGGGGACTTCGGGCACTGCCGGCTTCCATGGTGTGACAGGCGGTGTGTACAACACCCGGGAACGTATTCACCGCGGCATACTTATCCGCGATTACTAGCGATTCCAGCTTCATGCAGTCGATTGCAGACTGCAATCCGAACTGAGCCCGGCTTTAAGGGATTAGCTCCACCTCGCGGTTTTGCAACCCGTTGTACCGAGCATTGTAGGACGTGTGCTGCCCCGGGCATAAAGGCCATGATGACTTGACGTCATCCCCACCTTCCTCCCCGTTATTCGGGGCAGTCCCCTTAGAGTGCCCCTCGCCGAAGCGAGGCTGGTAACTAAGGGCAGGGGTTGCGCTCGTTTAAGGACTTAACCCAACACCTCACGGCACGAGCTGACGACAGCCATGCAGCACCTGTGCTGGCTTTCTCCGTATGGGGAATCCCTTGCCTTTCGGTTCGGTACTACCAGCATGTCAAACCCGGGTAAGGTTTTTCGCGTAGCCTCGAATTGAGCCACATCCTCCACCGCTTGTGCGGGTACCCGTCAATTCCTTTGAGTTTCAGCCTTGCGACCGTACTCCCCAGGTGGTGAGCTTATCGCGTTAGCTGCGGCACCCCGAATATATTCCGGGACACCTAGCTCACATCGTTTAAGGCCAGGACTACCAGGGTATCTAATCCTGTTTGCTCCCCTGGCTTTCGGGCATGAGTGTCAGCAATAGTCCAGAAGGCCGCCTTCGCCACCGGTGTTCCCCCCAATATCTACGCATTCCACCGCTACACTGGGAGTTCCGCCTTCCTCTCCTATGCTCAATCCTGCCAGTTTTCCGCGCAATTCTTGGGTTGAGCCCAAGGATTTTACCCGAAACTTGGCAGGACACCTGCGCCCTCTTTACACCCAGTAATTCCGAACAACGCTTGCTCCCTCCGTATTACCGCGGCTGCTGGCACGGAGTTAGCCGGAGCTTCTTCTGGGGATACCGTCTCCCCGCCAGAGGCGGGGTTCTTCTCCCCTGAAAGAGGTTTACAACCCGAAGGCCTTCATCCCTCACGCGGCGTCGCTGGGTCAGGCTTTCGCCCATTGCCCAAATTTCTAGACTGCTGCCTCCCGTAGGAGTCAGGGCCGTGTCTCAGTCCCCATGTGGCCGGTCACCCTCTCAGGCCGGCTACCCGTCATAGGCTTGGTAGGCTATTACCCTACCAACTACCTGATAGGACGCAGACCCCTCCTCGGGCCCCCGAAGGGTTTACCCCAATTAACTCACGTCAAAAGGGGACTATGCGGGATTAGCCTCAATTTCTTGAGGTTATCCCCCACCTGAGGGCAGGTTGTCCGCGTGTTACTCACCCGTTCGCCACTCCCCGTCAAAGACGGGGCGTTCGACTTGCATGTCTAAGACACGCCGCCAGCGTTAGTTCTGAGCCAGGATCAAACCCTCCATAATTGACTTTAGAGGTAATGCACGCTATATAATTTTCAAAGAACTTCTGTACTTTTATATTATAACATAATTTTTATGTTTTGTCAAGAAAAAAATTAAAAAATTTTCGAGCTTGCAATAATAATTGCTATTATTGTCTTTGCATCACAAATTCTTCCTTCTTTTATCATATTGAGAGACTCACTCAAGGGTAAAAGTTTTAAACTTATACTCTCATCGTAATCCAAATTGGGAATCTCTTTCTTTAAATTGTATGCAAAATATAGATACAAAGCCTCGGTTGAATAACCCGGGCTGGTATAGAAATTCACAACATGTTCTATGTTGTTAGAAACATAACCTGTCTCCTCAAGGAGTTCTCTCCTGACAGCACGCTCAGGATTTTCCCCTTTCTCTATTATACCTGCTGGAATCTCATACATCTCCTTTTTCACTGGATACCTGTATTGTTTGACCAAGATAATTTCATTTCCACCTATAAAGGGAAGACAGGCTACTGCCCCTTTATGTTCAATGACCTCTCTTTCTGTTCTTCTCCCATTATCAAGGAGAACCTCATCCTTAAATAGGTTAATAATTCTCCCTCTGTATATATCTTTTCTGCAAAGTTGTTTTTCCATAATCACCCCTTCTTATGATCCAAAACCCACTGTAATTACATGTGATAATCCTAACTCCTGATGGGTGACCACTACATAAGCCAAGTCAATGTTACCAATTGCAAATGCTGTTCCTACTATGAAAGAGCGAGGTGATGTATTCATCCCGGCCCTTACAGTGAAAAACTCAGATAGATGGAATAGTCCAAAAACCTTGGTGCTGGTCGCAAATCCCTGTTGTTTCATTATCCGTACATCTATATCGAACCGATCCTCCGGAGAGATGTATATACCTCCCATGAGGTTACCTCCTACTGTCTCCTCTCCAATATTAGGACTCGTAAAATCTCTAAAAGAGAGCCAAACACTGCCCACATTGAGAACCGCCGTTACTCCAATGTCTCCAGATATTGCAAATGCGGTTCCGTATTCCTTTGTAGATACATAGAGCGTTTTAATAAATGTACCAAATCTCACGGATTTGTAATATTTCCCATACCCTATTGATATTTCATTTTCTCTATAAATCAGATTTCCAAAATTAGAGGCTCTAAAGGCAAACGACCCAATACCAGAAGGTATTACCACAGCTATCCTCTCCAGCGCAAGCTGAGTCATCCCAAACGGCAGTATGTAGTCAGCGGATATACCGAACCTATTATGGATAAAGGCGGGCGAGATATATACACCCTGTGTTGCCCAGATATTTCCTTCGCAGTCTGCAGGCTCAAAGAGTGGGTAGGCAGACGCAGGTATAATCACAATGAAATATAATAACCACTTCATGATGTTCTATTTTACGATATTTTTGTCCAAAAGTCAAGGAAAAAGACACCACGAATTACACAAATCAATCGAATGCACACAAATCTACCTATCGCCTGCCTGCCGGTAGGCAGGGTAGATAGATAATATAAAAACATCTCGAAAAGAAAAAATAAAAGAAATTCGTGCAATTTGTTAATTCCTGCCTACCGCAGGCAGGCGTGATATTCGTGTTTTATACCGGTATAATCAAGAAAAAAGTTGACTTACTCTCTTTTTTATGATATAATATAACTCAAATGAATTTACATTAGGAAGACTCAACCATATCTCCTCAATGATTGAATTTATTGATGTATCCTTACCCCCTGTTCTTGAAAACTTCAATTTCAGGGTAGATAAGGGAGAGTTTCTCTTCCTTGTGGGAAAAACTGGTGCGGGTAAAACTACAGCGCTTAAACTCGCTTGCTTCAAAACCTTGCCAAAGAGTGGAGAGGTAAAAGTAATGGGGGTATCATCAAAAAGGATTTCACCCCAAAATAGGCTCATTGTATTAAAAAAAACAGGTTTATTTTTAGAACAGCCTCTATTCTTCGAAGACGCTTCACTGGTTAATAATCTACTTTATGTTATAGGTAGTAATAGAAGCAGGGCATTGGAATCATTGAACATAGTTGGACTTCTTGATAAAAAGGATATCACACCCCCGAAACTCTCAAGGGGAGAAAGGGATTTACTACAAATTGCCATCCTGTATGCAAAAAAACCTATCTTAGCGCTGATTGACGAACCAACAGCATTTCTTGAAGATAGGAAATGGAAAATTATGGAACTTATTACAGAGTTGCATATACTTGGTACTACTGTCTTTATGACCACAAAGGATGAGGAAGTACTCAAACGGTATCCCTACAGGAGGATATACCTTCTATGAAGCATACAATAACAATGTTTTTGGCCTCCCTTCTACTTTTTTTGTGCCTGTTCTACTACTGGCAAAAGGAGATTGAGTTTCAGAAACAACTTGATGGAGTGGAGATGAGACTATTTATTGAACGAAAACAGGACAAAAATGAGACTGTGCAAACTATTACGAATATGGAGGGTGTTGCGAAAGTAGAAGAAATCGCTACAGCTGAGATTATCAAAATGCTAAAAGATAACATAGATGAGGAAATAACTCTTGAAGAGACTGTCCTCCCATATGTACTCAGTGTATATCCATCAAATAAGGGTGAGGAAGATCTGAAAAGGCTTGCCCTAAACCTTACAAAGGTAAATGGGGTAATAGATGTGCTATATGGTCAAGAGGCAGTTGCGGATATGTGGAGGGAGACAAGAGGAGTCAGAGTAGGGGTCGCTACAGCAAATATGTTTTTGCTTTTTATCTTTATCCTTTCGCTTTCCTTCTATATAAACTCTCTGCCTGAAATGAGACATTCACGAGTATTTCTGCTCCATGGGAGAAATCTTACCTCGCTACGTATAAGAGTGGTTTTTAGGGCAATATTCTTCAGTATGGTTGTTTCTTTACTCTCTGTCGGAATCACTTATTTCGCGTATCTATATGTTTCAAAACCACAGAATAGTGTCTTCTTACCCAAACATTGGGTATATTCTTTTATATTGGCTATGATGTTTGTTGGCCTTCTGACAGGTAGTTCCAAAAGATTTCCCATCTCAAAGTAGTATTCCAATTATTACTTCTTCTTCACTCCATAGAGCGATCTTGATTTCTTTCTGCCTTCAACACCCCCCGTATCAAGTACTCCCCTCACTATATGATATCTTACACCCGGCAGGTCCTTCACCCTCCCCCCCCTTACAAGTACTATAGAGTGCTCTTGAAGATTATGTCCTTCTCCGGGTATATAGCAGGTTACCTCGTATCCATTCGTCAATCTTACCCTTGAAACCTTTCTTAAGGCAGAGTTTGGCTTTTTAGGTGTAGTTGTATATACTCTTGTACATACCCCTCTCTTTTGGGGAGAGCCTTCAAGCGCAGGAGCCTTTGAGCGTGATGTCACTTTCTTTCTGGGTTTCCTTGCAAGCTGATTTATCGTTGGCATATAACCTCCTGTAAACTACTTAAAATATTCCAAAAAAATTGATATTATGTCTATACAGTGAATTCCCCAGTATCTACCCATTCACTCTTTAAGACTGACCAGAAGTCACAGGCAAGTCCAGATAGAACATAATCGTACGGTAGATAACCGTATCCGCCATCACCCCAGGCCGTACCCCAGGAGTTCCTTATAAGCAAAACACCCTTGTTATTTCTTATCTTCAGATTATTATCGTATCCCACGGCCATAACTGCGTGTCCACCAATTACCCGCTCTGTAGGCGATGGAAAGGGAATTTTGCCGTCTTCCTCTGCTTTGTAGATAGAATCGTATACTGTAAATCCAAACATAGACGGGATACCATCTGCAAGGTTCTCCTTTATCTTGCTGAGTAGTTTTATCCCGGATATGCCGGGGGGATCAAGCCTGAAATACTGAATAGACTGATACTCCTTCGCAAATGAGTAACAAAATGCTGGAGGTTCTCGGTCAAAATTATCTATTTCATATGGCCAGTATTCCTCTGGAGAAATACCAAACAATACCATCGCTCCCATTGTTGCCCTTATGGTTGCTCCCGTATCTCCTTCCCAGTGGAGGAGATTTCTTGTAGTCTTGTATAGAAATAACCTCGATGCATCAATGTGTCTGCCAGACGCCTGCATTTCGTAGTATTCAATAAGTGCAACTCCTGCCTGCGCAGTACAGGAACCGAGATATCCCTGGTCCTCAATAGGTGGACACCATCTTCTTAAATCAACAGACGAGGGAAGGGAGTTATGCTTTGATTTAATCTTTCCAAGCATAGGCGCTACCAGCTTGTGTGTAGTTGTATAATCCCTTATATCGGGATAATCTGGTATCCATCCCATTCCATGTGCTTTACCCATTCAGTCCTCCATTAAAATGCATCA
>PEYP01000149.1:0-1979 GCA_002774315.1 Candidatus Stahliibacteriota bacterium CG08_land_8_20_14_0_20_40_26 | reverse complement strand
ATCCTAACGGGGCAGGAGTGATTTCCTCAGTTTTTGTGAAAATACGATAAATCAAATAACCCATCACACCAGTAATACAGAGTGATAATATGCCTATTAATGTCTGTCCTAAAACCAGTTTCCCCATACCAATTAACGCTGAATACATAGCAATTACCGCAGCAATGAATCCTTTGAGATTGCTCCAGCCAACACGGTCATTTTCTGTACCTGGTATCTGGGCGCGTATTTTTTTCCAACCCGGTCCTCCCGGACGAACCTTTTTGTAGAATTCTATCAGTTTTTCATTACTTGCTGGTGGAGTGAGCAAGGTTACTGTTACCCATACCCCAACTGAGACAGGAATAATGTAGAGCAAAGTTAGAGGAAATTTTATTGATGTGAATATGGCTAAATAGGCACTCATCATTATTGAAGCAGTGATAGCGGACATTTCACTCCACGCATTGATTCGCCACCAGTACCAGCGTAAAAGATAGACCAAACCTATTCCTGCATTAACTGAAGTTATAATTGTCCAGGCAGCATAAATTGAAGTCATCATAAATGTAACTAACGCACCTATACCTGCGATAATTAAGGTGGCAATAATTGATGCTTTCACATAATGTTTCTCGGATGCATTTTTCACTAAAAATCGGCGATAGAAATCGTTAATCAAATAAGAGGCACCCCAGTTAAGTTGCGTATCAATGGTAGACAAAAATGCTGCTATAAAACCTGCCAATGCCAACCCCAATAAACCCGCTGGTAAAAATTCTACCATTACTTTGACGTAACCCATCTCCGGGTCTTTAAGATAAGGGAAAGTAACTATTGCTACCAAGCCCACCACTATCCAGGGCCAAGTCCGAATACAATAATGGGCAATATTACCCCAGAGAAATCCCAATTGTGCATGTCTTTCGTTTTTTGCTGATAGCATACGTTGTGCAAAATACGCCCCACCATCAGTATTACCTGTAGTCCACCATTGTAGCCCAATGTAGATGAAGAAAAATCCGATTGGCAATAGCGCTGAATACCAAGGAACAATAGAGGTTATATCTTTGGCTCCTTCTACACCATACATTGAAGTTAAGTTCGCTAAAATATTAGCCATACCACCTGATTTATTCACTGCAATTATAGCCAACAATATCGATGTAAACATAGCTGTACAAAACTCAACGAAATCGGTAATTACCACTCCCCAAAGGCCAGATAAAGATGTATAAACTACTGCAATAATAAAACAGAACCCCACTGCTTGCCATTTTGGTAATCCAAAGACGCCACCCAATATTTTTGCCATAGCTAACATAACCCATCCCATAACTATAGTATTGTAAACTAATGAGAAATATAATGCTCGAAATCCACGTAATGCACTCGCTGGTTTACCTGAGTAACGTAATTCTGCAAACTGTGTATCAGTAACAATTTTTGACCTACGCCAAAGCCGGGAATAGAAAAACACACCCAGCATACCTGCCGTTGCACCGCTCCACCAATACCAGTTACCAGCAATACCTTGAGTCCTTACCAATCCACTGACCGCTAAAGGTGTGTCTGCAGCAAAAGTTGTCGCTACAATAGATGTACCCAACAACCACCAAGGTAATTTTCTGCCTGCAACAAAATAACTTTCCATATTCTCTGTTCCTCTCTTAGAGAGATAAATCCCTAACCCGATAACTAATGCAATGTAACCAAAAATAATACCCCAATCAATCGGTGCTAAAAAACCCATAATTCTATTCTCCTTTTAGTATTTGGGCGAATAGCAATTCGCCCCTACAATTTTACAACGCCTTTGTCTGTGATGAAGCCTGTGATGAGGCTTGCTTCTGTTACATCAAACGCAGGATTAAAGACAGGTAAGCTGGGTGCAATCCTCTTACCCGCAATCTTTCTTACCTCATCTCCATCCCTCTCCTCTATAGGAATATCTTGTCCTGTCTCTATTTTCTCATCAAAGGTGCTCTTTGGTGCTGCCA
>PEYP01000012.1 GCA_002774315.1 Candidatus Stahliibacteriota bacterium CG08_land_8_20_14_0_20_40_26 | reverse complement strand
TCGTGTAGTTCGCATTTTTCGTGTCCATACGGATCCTTTGGATAATTTGTGTTTTAAAAATCTGTGTAATCTGTGGCTATAAATCTGTGTAATCTGTGGCTATAATTTTGATACCTGCCTGCCGTCAGGCAGGTTTACATTTTGATTTTTGATTTAACTTTGTGACCTCTGTGGTTCTGTATTATACCACATCCTTCTTAAAAAGTCAAGGAAAAAACTATTTCACAACATCTCCCATCTTTTTACCGTGCCTGTAGGGTCTCTTTCTGTTCTTCTCCATCTTCTTTCCTATTTCTCTTTCTATATCAATATTAAGCGTTCCACATATGTCAAAGAGCCTTATAAATATGTCTGCTATCTCTTCATTAAAGCCCTTCCTGTCATCATTCCTGTAACATTCTGCTGCCTCTGATACTTCTGATACAACGAGCATCAATTTCTCAAGCATATTATCCCAGGTCGTGACAAAACCTTTTTCTTTCCTCCATTTTGCTATTTCTTTTGCAAGCTCGTTCATACTCATAATTCCCCCATACTCATATCAAAAATCAAACCTAACTAACAAACCAACTAACAAACTAACCAACTAACAAACTAACCAACTAACAAACTAACCAGCTAACTAACCAACTAACTAACCAACTAATTAACCACCTCCCTTATCACTTTCTTCTCAATATATAGAAGATATGCAACAATCTCTCTTTCGGGGAAGACTTTCATCATTCCCTCTTTATATGACCTAAGTTGTCTCGTATCCTCGTCCTTCTCTTCTCCTGTCTTATAATCAATAATGGTTACCCTCCTGGGTTCAATCATAAGACGGTCAATCTTGATTGATATATCCTTTTTCCCCTTCTCATAGTAAATCGGCACCTCTACCTTTAGCCTGATATCCCTTGTATCTTTTTTGAAAACAAACTGAAAGTCAGGAAAACTAAGTGTATCGTATATAACTCCTCCTACCTTCTCTTCAATCAACTCTTCATCCTCTGGTTTCCTGACATAAACAGATTTTATATATTCTAATAGTCTTGAGGTCAATTCCTCAATATTTTTCCCATCAATCCATTCCACTTTTGAGAGAGCATTATGGACAATATTCCCAAATTCTATTTTCCCTCGCCTTTCTGCGGTTACAATTTCAACATCCCTCTCTGTGGGAGAATAGAGCTCTCTCTCTTCTCTAACAAAATGAACTCTTTTCCCTTTTCTCTCTTCCCTCTTCTCTCTTCTCTTCTCCCTCTTCCCTCTTCTCTCTTCTCTCTTTTCTATTTCTCCAGCTTTATATGGACATCCGATCTGTTCTTTAATAAAATCAAACCAGACCGAACTGGTTTCACGGTCAAATCCAAGTATGTATATTCCCTCTATCGCCCTTGTAAGGGCAACATAGAGTACCTTTTTTTCATCCTCCATAACCCTCTTCACGCTCGCTTTAACAATCTCCGGGAACAATTTGCCAATACTCGTCCAGTATACCTTGTCAGGTTCTATGTCTCCTTCTCTGTAGTGATATAGAAGGTGTTTGTTTTCTTCCTGTAGTTGCCATACAGTATCAGGAACAATCACGACAGGGAACTCCAGTCCTTTTGCCTTGTGAACCGTGAGAATCCTTATACCTTCGTCTTCTGTCTCTTCAACCTCTATATTCTCGCCTGCAACTTCTATCCAATCTATAAATGAACTTAAGGTGCCTGATTTCTCTTTTGTATAGGAAAATGCAGCCTCAAGTAACGAAGCAAGAGAACCTGTTATAGGTAGATTTAGTTCATCATAGATTCTATACAGTATATCATATGGACTAAAAAAGCCCACCATAGAAAGTAATTTCTTCAACTTTTTTGATACATTCCAATCTGAATGCTCGTCTATAAGTGAGAGATAAAGAGATTTATTACCCTTTGCCCTGTCCTTTATTCCTTTGATAGTGTTTTCCTTTATTCTAAAAAAAGGGGAGAGTAACACCCGAGAGAGAGAGAAGTCATCTTCAGGACACTCAAGAAATCTCAAGAGATTTATTACTGTCTTTGTGTCACTCCTGGAGAGGATACTTGCCTTTGACTCACTAATACAGGGTATACCCTCACTTTCAAGCAAATCAGTCATCGCAACGCCATATTTGTTTCCTCTGACAAGTATTGCGAGATCATTGTAAACATAACCGGCATCTTTTAACTCCCTGACAATCTCAACTGTTCTTTTTCTAACCTTCTCTCTGCCTTCCTCGGATTTAAAAGATCCAATGCTCTCAAAACGAATCCATCCACCTGTATTCTCCTTTTCAGACCTGTCGTTTCTATCAAATAGTTTGTTGACAAAATCTACTATTGCATTCTTGCTCCTGTAATTAATGTCAAGGGTGTTTTCGATAATCTTGCCTTCATATTCTCTCCTAACAAAATCAAAAAGTTTTGCTTCTCCCCCACGCCAACGAAAGACTGCTTGATTTGGGTCTCCTACATAGAAGAGGGTTTTCTCTTCCGATCCGTAGGATGTAATTTCTTCTACAAGCGGTCTTAAAACCTCCCATTGTCTAACACTTGTATCCTGAAATTCATCAACCATAAGATGATCAATTTTTGCCCCTATCTTAAAGTACAGATAATCTATTCCACTCTTCAATGCCTTCTCGGTAAGTTTCTCAATATCATCAAATGTAATGAAATTTCGCTTGAGTTTCTCTCCCTGTAATATTCTGTCAATCTCATAAATAGGTTTCATATGTATATACAGTTCTTTATCAGAGAGGGAACCAAGAAGCGACTTGAGGTTTTCCATCAAACAATTCATAATTTCATCAAATTGCGCTCGTTTATCGGAAAGTTTATCTATAAATCCTTTAAAATAATTTTTGGAGAGAAAATTACCCTTAATCAACTCTTCTCCTGCTTTTACCCAGTTTTTGTCCTCTACAAGATTTTCAACCCTTCCAATGAATCCTTCCATATTTGCATTCATCCTACCCTTCGCAGTGTAGGTATACTCCTTGTTCTCGTTCATAAACAATAGAAATCTATCTATCGTCTCTTTGAATTTCACCTCTCTTCTTCCAAGATTTTCCTCTATTTCATCTAAGCTGCCAAGATTTCTCCTTATAAGTTCTATGTCCTCTCTTATGTTCATAAATATCCGGGATATATACTCTTTAACCCTTCTTTCGCTATTCTGGACAAGGTCAAGAATTGCTTTTTCATACTCCTTTTTCCCAATCGCCTCTTCAAAGAATCTGTCAAGAACTTCATCCAGTAGGATAGCCTCTTCTGTTTCAGTAATAATTTCGTAACCCGGAAGGATTCCTGCCTCAAATGGCAATGTTGACAGGAAATTGGCAAACAGAGAGTGGAATGTACTGATGCTCAGGGAAGAGAGATTATGAAACAGGTGTTTTCTCCTTCTGTCTGCTACCTTCTGGCTCTCTTTAAATTCTCTTACAATCCCAACCTCGTCGGGTCTTGCGGGATTATTGTTTGCAAGAATATCAAGGTAGTGGATTATTCTCTCCTTCATTTCAAGAGATGCTTTGTTGGTGAATGTAATTCCGTAAAGGGATTCAAGAGGATAACCTTTAAGGTATAGCGACAGAAACCTCTTTGCCAACTCGTAGGTCTTACCCGACCCTGCAGATGATTTTACAGCAATATTATGCATATGTTTTTTAGACGCACCTGCCTGCCGGTAGGCAGGGATTAACGTAGATGTACACTGAGTATTTAAATAGATTTTAGATTACAGATTGTAGTATTTTTCACCACACCTGTCTACCCTGCCTACCGGCAGGCAGGCGATAGGTAGAAAGGTACAAAGAACACTAAGATTGTTAATTTTCGATTGACTACTGAAAATTGAAAATCAAAAGGCAAATGCCAATTGCTAATTTTACATTGCTAATTGATAATTGAATATTTTAATGACCTAATAACTTAATGACCTAATTACCTAATTACCTAATTACCCAATTGCCTGATTGCCTGATAGCCTGATTGCCCTCTCACATTCCACATTAAACATTTCACCTGTCACCTTCCACAAAATTCCTTATACGCACAGGTTCTACATCTTGATTCATCGTTGGTTCTGTACCAGGGTGTCTTCGGGTCTATAAGCTCACGAATTGTAGGGATGAGTATCTCATCACGGAACGCTGGAATGTAGCCTTCCTCCATAATATCCTCTGGTCCCACCCTGTTTTTTGATATATAGTAGTAAAGAAGTCCTCCGATATCTTCAAAATCCTTCTTAGAGAATATTAGTGCATACATTGGTAATTGAAACTCTGTAAACGCTTCACCCACATTGTAAAGCTTTTTATCAACCGATTGCCCTGTCTTATAGTCTATAATGTAATACTTTCCATCCAGTATATCTATTCTGTCTGTTTTTCCCTTTAGTTTAATCTTCATTCCATCAATGTGTATCTCATATTCATCAAGTTTCTTCTCAACACAATGTATCCTGTAACCTTCCTCAAACCTTTCCAAATCCTCATATAGAAACCTCTTTATATACCCTTTATATATATCAAGGTCAAAAAGGCTGCTCGCCTTTGGCCTGCCCAAAATTTCTCTCAGCGTCTCTTTCATACGGAAGTAAAGCATTCTCTCTGCACTATGTAAATTGTCCCTTGTAAAATGAGAAGGAAAGTCCACACTGTAGAATTTCTGAAGCGCTTTGTGTATTATATTTCCCCATTCTATCGGACCCGCCTCTTCAACTATTTTCTCAGGCTCTCCTATTTCAAGAATATACTTAAGATAAAAATGGTAAGGACACTTGCGATAAATCCTGAGAGAGGAGGGACTGTATTTCATCTTTTCCAATTTCTTGATAAGAGCACTGTCTTTCGGCACGGGTTCCTTCTTCTCCGTCTTTTCCTTCTCAAAAAGCAACGACGATTCCTCTATCTTTATACCTTTATCACACAAAAAACTCACAAATCTTGAATACACGTCTCTATCCTCTTTTTCAACATATGAAATGAAAATCTCTTTTTTGCCTGCTACAAGCTGGGTAAAGTAGTAGTAGAACAGATTTTCTCTCTCCTTATCATAGGGAAGTCCTACCTCTTTTCGCAGTAGTGCAGGAACAAACAGGTCTTTTTCGCTTCTTTTGGGAAATACTCCTTCATTCATTGATGGAAGTATAACATAATCAAAATCAAGATTCCTTGCTTCAAGCACTCCAATCAATTGGACACCCTTGAATGGATTTCCCTCAATAGAGTATGTCTCGTCTTTTAGAACCCTTAAGATAAAGTCAATCTTCTCCATTCCTGTAGAAAATATATCCTCCCTAATTATAAGATTTGACAGTTTGTGAGTCTCATCAAGAAATTCCTTAATTCCCAGTATGCCTGATTTCAGAAATTCGGGATTACTGGATAAAAGCAGGGAGAGCAGTTCCTCAATCCCCTTCATATAAAGAGAAAAAGAGGTATTATCTGTTATTGTATCAGTAAACTTCTTTATTATATTAACAAGCGGTCTATATTCTTCATTCCTAAAATCATCAAATCTAAAGAAAATCCTGTTCTTTCCTATCATTTCCTTTTCAAGTGCATATATGATGGGTCTCACATCCTCACCATTGAGTTTTGCATTTTTCAGGAGGGGATGTCTTATGAATGCAAAAAACTCCTCGTAGTGAAAATTCTTTTTTACGGCGTCTCTTAGAAGGGAGAGAAAGGAATAAAGAAGATTCCGCGAGAAGGGTAAGCCCATAGAGAGATTGCAATTATAACCTGCTTTTTCTATTGCTACTTTTATAGGTGATGCTAACGATTCATCTGCAAGGACAACAGCAATACGATGAGGTTCGTATATGGATATCAATTTCTTCAATATCTCCTTTATGTATAGTACCTCCTGTATTTGACTCTTGAGCTTTGTTATGTGGACAGCAGATTGTAGATTGTAGATTGTAGGCAGGAGCGACCTCCCGGTCGCGATAAAGGATGGGGTGATGCGATAATGGGGTATCGGCTCATTGGGATGTTGGTCCTTACCGATTACCGATGACTGATCACCGATTACTCTTACATCATTAACGGATACCCCGAGAGAGTTAATAAGCCTGTTATGATTATAGAATGGAGTTGTAAGGTCATCTTTGATTTCTTCTTTTTTTGAATGGAGAATAAGTTCCGATGGCAGATTGGAGAGAATCTTTTTTATGATAGTACTCTCAACTCTCGTAGGGGCAAGAAGTCCAGATATAAAAATATATTTGAAATCCTCCAACATCTCTGCTTTAAATTCTTTCTTTATAAGTGCATATTCGTACTCTGTATCTGTATATCCTGATTCTTGCAGAACTCTTCTATATTCATCAAATATTCTTCTGATAATTACAAGCTCGTTCTCAACATATTTTTGGGGAAAGTGGAGTTTTTCTTTCAATTCTTCTATATTATCAAGTATAATATCCGCTTTTTGTAATTCATCAAAGAAAGATAACAATCTATCTCCTACAGATATGAACTTGAGAAAATCAAGGTCTTTCCAGAACTCTATTTTTAGGGAATCAACGACGTATTTCAAGATAAGATTTCTTTCGAGTTCTTCTAATTTCTTGCCCTTTTTTTCCCCGAGTCTTTCAAATAGAAGGTTTGAGAGTTCTTTAACAGTAAACATTGTAGGTGGTATTATCCCGGGCTTGCCAGATGCTTTAAGGAGATACCTTCGGAAATAAAACTTGTTTCTTTGTGATGGAAAGATGAGGAGGATGTCGGATAGGTCAGGAGAGTTCTCTTTAAGTTTATCCCACACATAATCAGCAAGTGTAGGCAAGAATGGGAGCTCTATGGGAATTATCTTTATTATAGCCACGGATTGCATGGATTATATAGCCACAGATTCACAGATTATAATTACTCATTAACCACACCTGCCTGCCGCAGGCAGGGATAAGCACACCTG
>PEYP01000079.1 GCA_002774315.1 Candidatus Stahliibacteriota bacterium CG08_land_8_20_14_0_20_40_26 | reverse complement strand
GAGGGACAAAGATCTTTCATAAGTCTTTAATGAATCAAAATCTCTGTGTTCTCTGTGGTTAGGTTTTTGACAATACCTTACCATATAAAGGGAGGGGAAATTGATACTGGCAGAAGTCGCTTTGATAATAATACTCTCAAAGGTCTTTTCTGACCTCGCATTCAAGGTAAAACAACCCCCTGTTCTTGGAATACTCATCCTGGGGCTCCTTCTGGGTCCATCAGGATTTCGCATCATCACACCCAATGAAGTTATAAATATATTCAGCGAAATTGGTGTGTTTATCCTTCTGTTTATGGTAGGTCTGGAAACTAATATAAAGCCAAAAGAGGCTAAGATTGCATCGGTTATAGCACTAAACGGGGTCCTAGTTCCGTTTCTTCTCGGCTTTCTTACAGGACTTCTCTTCCACCGTTCACTCCCGCAGAGTCTCATGCTCGGCACAATACTCACTGCCACATCTGTATCGGTAACGACTATGACACTTATGGATATTGGCAAATTAAACACACCAGAAGGCAGGATAGTCCTTGCTGCTGCCATAATAGACGATGTCATCGGGATAATATTCCTGACTATTGTACTGTGTGTGCTGAGAACAGCGATATCTCCCTGGATCACGATTCTCAAACTGATTGGATTTTTTGTTGCTACCTATCTTGTGGGGCTGCTTTTCCTTTTGGTATTTGGATGGGCTGAAAGGTTAAAAGCAAGAGAAGCAGTCCTTGCCATTGCATTTGGAATGATGTTAATCTACGCCTTTATGGCAACAAATCTCGGGATTGCAGCAATCACAGGAGCGTATATAGCTGGATTTATACTGAGGCGAACAAAATATAAAAAAACCATATTATCCGGTATGGATACCATAGGACATTCCATATTTATCTGTTTTTTCTTTGTAGATATCGGTCTCAAAACCAATTTGGCCGCAATTGGAGGAAATTATCTCTTTTTGATTGTATTTTTCTTGTGTGCGATAGCAGGGAAAATAGGAGGCTCGTTCATAGGAACAAGTGTAACACATTTAAAACCGAAAAGGGGAGTAAGGGTAGGTATAGGTATGATTCCAAGGGGAGAGGTGGCACTTGCGATTGCCTCTATAGCACTATCTCAGGGGCTCATCCAGCATGGCGATTTTTCATCCGTCGTGGTAATGGTAATAATAACCGCACTCATTACACCGGTACTTCTTAAATGGTCCTTTAGAGAAGGGGTGTGAAGATGAAACTTACAAGAAGAGAATTTATAAAGATGCTCTCAATCTCTCCACTTCTTCTAAGTAGCCTGGGAACAAAGGAAGGGGAAAAAGAGGCATATTACTACAAATCAGCAGGAAACAACCGGGTAAAATGCTTAAATTGTCCACACCAGTGCCTTCTTTCTCCGGGACAGAGGGGAATCTGCCGTGTGCGTGAGAACAAAAAAGGTAAACTGTTTACTCTTGCATATGCCAATCCCTGTGCGGTCCATATAGATCCGATAGAAAAAAAACCCCTCTTTCACTTTTTGCCACAAAGTTCTGCCTTCTCAATTGCTACTGCCGGATGCAATTTCAGATGTAAGTACTGCCAGAATTGGAGTATATCTCAAAAAAGCCCCGAGGAGACAGAAAACTATTTTCTTCCATCACATGAGGTAGTAAGGATTGCAGAAAGGGAGAATATTCCTGTAATAGCATACACATACTCTGAACCCTCTATATTCTATGAGTATATGCTGGATACCGCAAAGATTGCCAATGGAAGAGGCATAAAAAATGTATGGGTTACAAATGGATTCCTGAATCCAGAGCCACTTCGGGAACTTTGTAAATATATAGATGCTGCAAATGTCGATATAAAATGGTTTACAGAAGACCTTTACAGAGAAATTTCTGGTGGGAGTCTAAATCCTGTGCTTTTGACCTGCAAGACACTCGTTAAAAAGAAAGTTCATCTTGAGATAACAAACCTTATTGTACCAACTCTTAACGACGATAAGAAGATGATAAGAGAACTTGTTATATGGGTAAGAGAGAATCTTGGTGTTGACATACCCCTTCACTTTTCCAGATTTTTCCCTATGTATAAACTTCAGCATCTCCCCCCCACACCGGTAAGAACACTCCAGACCGCAAGAGAAATTGCACTGAATGAGGGATTGCATTATGTCTACATTGGAAACTACCCCGGTGGTGAATGGGAAAATACCTATTGTCCAGAGTGTAAAAAACTTCTTATTAGAAGAAAAGGATTTATGATTTTAGAAAGCAATATCACTGGCGGAAGATGCAAATTCTGCAAGCATGAGATATATGGGGTATGGAAATGAGAAGGAAAAAACGAAACAAACCACAGAGGTCACAGAGATAAATCAAAAATCAATAATACATAGGTCAATGCAAAAATTCTAAATAATAATTTCTAAATCCTTCACCCCGTTAGATATGAAATTATCTCACGGGGTAAACAATATCTAAATTCCAATTTTCAAAATTCTTCCAGACAAGCCAGGATCGTTTGGAATTTATAATTTGGAATTTGTTTAGAGTTTCGGATTTCGAATTTAGAATTTTTAACTTTCGGTTTGTCATTTTACATTTCTATTCTTTGTGTTCATCCAAGGTTAAGGTATATTGAGAAGTAATTATGCTTGATTTCAGAGAAAGGATAAAGAAGGGCGTAATCATTGCCGATGGTGCTATGGGCACCATGCTTTACTCTCTTGGTGTACCTAAGGGACACTGTTACGATGAACTTAATCTGTCAAATCCCGATATAGTAAAAACTGTGCATCGCTCTTATGTTGCGGCAGGAGCAGAATTGGTAGAGACCAACACATTCGGTGCAAACAGGTTCATCCTTGAGAGATACTATAACCTTGGGAAGAAGGTAAGAGATATAAACTATAGAGGAGCAAAGATTGCGAGGGAGGTAGCAGGTGATGGGATAATCATTGGAGGATCAGTGGGACCAATTACAAGACCTTATGAATCTGCAATAAAGCTCTCTAAAGAGGAAAGAAGGGATATATTCAGAGAGCAGATAACACCCCTCCTTGATGGCGGTGTTGATATTATTATATTTGAGACGATGGCCGGGGTAGAGGAGATTAAAGACGCTATCTTTGCTTTACAAAAGCTATACGGGGATTTTCCATTTATAGCACAGTTCTCCTTTATGGATGATGGCAAGACACTTCTTGGCGTGGATGGAGTCAATGCAGCAAGAGAACTTAAAGGTGTGGAAATTATGGGGGCGAACTGCGGGAGTGGGCCAAAAGGAATATATAGTGCCTTAAAGAGAATGGGATGTGTCACAGACGCAGTTCTTTCTGCCCAACCAAATGCAGGATATCCAGGCTTTGTTTACGGAAGGTTTTTATATCCCGCGACACCTTCGTATTTTGCAGAGTACGCAAGGAGATTTGTCGACATCGGTGTTACAATCATTGGAGGATGTTGTGGCACTACTCCAGAACACATAAGAGCTATAAAGGAAAGCGTCTCAGAGATGAAACCAAAACCCCGTAAGATTGCAACCATTAGAGCACCAGTGGAGAAGGTCTCAGAGGAGGTTGAGGTCGTAACCCAATTAAAAAAGAAACTACAAAAGGGGTTTGTCTATACAATGGAGATAGACCCACCAAGGGGGGGTATTGTTGAAAGGGAACTTGCAGGAGCAAGGCTTTTTAAGAAGGTAGGTGGGGATGCAATAAACATTGCCGACAATCCTATGGCAAAACTTCGGATGAGCGCCCTCCCACTTGCATATCTTATAAAAAGGGAGACAGGGCTTGAATGTATACTCCACTTCACCTGCAGGGACAGGAATATACTTGCACTCCAGTCTGAGCTCCTGGGAGCAGCCGCACTTGGTATAAATAATATCCTTGCACTTACAGGAGACCCCCCCTCTGTTGGAGACTATCCATTTGCAGTTGCAGTATTTGAAATAACTGCGAAGGAACTTGTCGAGACTATAGGCTCAATCAATCATGGATATGATAGGCTTGGAAATCCACTCGCTGGTAGAACAAACCTCTTCGTTGGAATTGCCTCACCGATAAGGAATGTCGACCCTGACAGGATTTGGGAGAAAATAAATCTTGGAGCGGGTTTCATACAGACGCAACCAGTATTTGATATAGAGCTGCTTCGAAAATTTATCTCCTTCAATTTTGGAATTCCTGTTATAGCAGGACTCCTTCCGCTCCACTCAATAAGACAGGCAGAGTACTTTGCAAATGAGGTCCCGGGCATGTATATTCCGGAAGAGATAATAGAGAGGATGAAGAATGGAGAAAGTGGAATCTGTATTGCAAAGGAATTGCTTAAAGAAATAAGGAAGACCTATCAGGGGGTGTGTATAATGCCCCAGGGAAGATATGAGATCGTAAAGGAGTTGATGGGGGAGGAGGTTAGTATTTGATTTTTAATATAACTATGGGGGTGTTAATGAAGACGTATGCCTATGGTTTCCCGAGATTGGGGCAAAATAGAGAATACAAAAGAATTATTGAGAACTACTGGAAGAAAAATATAGGGGAAGAAGAGATGCTTCATAGGATCCAATCTCTGGATGAAGAGAGGCTTGCAAAGTACGAAACCTATGTGGACCTATTTCCTGTTGGAGAGATGACGCTCTACTGTAATATGCTTGATACTGCTATTATGATAGGATTATACACTAAAGGGGACTATAAAGATTACTTTGAGCTTTGCAGAGGGAAGAAAGCTCTTAAGCTTACCAAATGGTTTAATACAAACTACCACTATCTCGTTCCAGATTTCAGAGGATTTTCACCCAATGATTTTAAACTTTGCTGGAACAAGCCTAGAGAGGAACTTGAAAGACACAAGAAAGGTATTCCATATCTTATAGGCCCCTTTACATTTCTAAAACTCTCAACAGGAATTCCCAAGGAGAAATTTGGCGATTATCTCCTCGCAATTAGCGATGTTTACAAAGAAATAGTAGAAGAATTTTCTAAAGTGCATATTGATGAACCTGCGTTTGTACTGGATATCTCTCAAGAGGAGGTTAAAATTATAAAAGAGGCATATAAGAATATAGGAGGTAGGCTATACCTTTTCACATACTACGAGGCAGTTGACTTTCTTAAAGAAATCTATAACCTGCCCCTTTTAGGAATTGGACTCGATTTCGTAGCCGGAAAAGAGAATCTAAGGTATATTGAGAAACATGGATTCCCATCTGATAAAGAGCTTATTGCCGGTGTTGTCAATGGAAGGAATGTCTGGAGGACGGTTCAAAGAGATGTAAAAGAGCTCATTGAGCACCTTTATAAATTTACAGACAAGGTTATTATCTCAAATTCCTCTCCATTATATCACCTTCCTGTAACCATAAAAGGTGAGGATATGAAGGAGGAACTGCTTAAGCGACTTGCATTTGCAGAGGAGAGACTTTCCGAATTGAGACTTATTGCCGAGAAATCTTTTTCTGAAGAGTTCGGTATTGATAATTTTGGAATAGATGAAGAAGTGAGAGAGAGGGTAAGGTCCCTTACAGAAGAGAACTTCGAAAGGGATAAGCCATACCACATAAGGCGGGAGGTCCAGAAAAAATTTTTATCCCTTCCACTCTTTCCAACAACTACCATAGGAAGTTTTCCCCAGACGAACGAGATAAGAAAAAAGAGGAGGGATTTTGAGAAAGGTAGAATAAAAAAGGAGGAATACGATTCATTCATAAAGGAGAAGATAAAGGACTTGATTGAATTTGAGGAGAAGTCCGGGTTGGATGTGCTGGTTCATGGAGAGTTTGAGAGATCTGATATGGTAGAGTTCTTTGCAAAAAAACTGCAGGGAGTTGCAACTACGAAAAACGGCTGGATTATCTCATACGGGACAAGGGCTTATCGTCCCCCTATAATCTACGGTGACATAAAAAGAAAAGAACCTATGACAGTAAAGGAAATTAGCTATGCACAGAGTCTTACCCAAAAACCTGTCAAGGCAATACTTACAGGTCCCGTAACTATAATTGCCTGGAGTTTTACCAGAGAGGACATACCTGTCAAGGAGGTTGCGTATCAGATTGCACTTTCCCTCTATAATGAGGTATGCGACCTTGAAAAAAAAGGAATAAGGATAATACAGATAGATGAACCTGCATTCAGGGAAAGGGCACCAATAAAAAAGAGAAACTGGGATAGATATTTTGAGTGGGCAATAAAATCCTTTAGACTCGCCTCTAGGGCAAAACCCGAGACACAGATACACACCCATATGTGCTATTCAAAGTTTGCGGAGATAATCGATAAGATTCTTATGATGGACTTTGATGTCATCTCAATTGAGGCATCAAGGAACAGGGGCGCCCTGATCGGGTGTTTTAAAGACAAGTGCTTTGATAGAGGGATAGGCCCTGGTATATGGGACGTCCATTCCCCTCTTGTTCCATCTGTCTGTGATATGAAAAGGGTTGTGGAGAAGGCAATGGAGTTTATTCCTAAGAAGAGTTTATGGATAAATCCTGATTGTGGACTCAAGACTAGGGATTGGAAAGAGGTAGTTCCCGCTATAGGGAATATGGTGAAGGCAGCGAAGGAGATACGGGATGAATTAAAATTCCTGTCTACCGACAGGTAGAAAGGACCCGACCTTTCTCATTGTAAATACATTCCCGTATAATAAAAAATATGGGGTCACAGCCTGAAGAAGGCTGGAACCCCTTTTGGTGGAACGCTGTCAGGACTTTTAAACTTTGGTTACCTTGATTGCTTTTGGTCCTTTCACATCATCTACCACATCAAACTCGACCTCGTCACCCTCATGCAGGGTTTTGAAGCCTTCGCCTGAGATGTCGGCATAGTGAACAAAGACATCTCCACCACCATCCTTACGCTCAATGAATCCATAACCCCTGGACTCGTTGAACCATTTTACCTTGCCTTGTATCATCTACTATCCTCCTTTCATATAAGATGTGGACATTATAGCATATATTTTTATCTTTGTCAAGAAAAAAGTTAACCACGAATTTACACAAATTAATCGAATAACACGAATGATTTTAAAAAT
>PEYP01000032.1 GCA_002774315.1 Candidatus Stahliibacteriota bacterium CG08_land_8_20_14_0_20_40_26 | reverse complement strand
AGCACGGGCAATAAGTGGATTGAACGGCTTTGACTCATGCTTCTCTTTTAATGTTTCAACAGTCCATCCCTCTGGTAATTTACCTGGATTCCAGAATTCAATTCGGTCATCGAATATTCTGACCTGAACCTTAGACGGAGACCTGTAATCACGATGGGCAATTGCATTAACCAACGCTTCTCTAATTGCCTTAGGCGGATATTCCCACTTTTCCTGCCTTTCAATTTTTCCGTTTTCAATCCAAGATGTCAAAGAGATGTGGCTAAAAATAAATTTCTCTACCTCTATTACCTGGTCAATTAGATTGCTACCGATGTCCTTCATATCAATCATTGTGCCAGTGACTCCTGTTCCTTTAAACCTGACACATTTTACTTCGGTCTGAATAAAAAAATCTTGTGGATTATTACCAAATAATAATATGGCAGAATTAATTAACTTGCTATCTTTTATTAATTTCAAACGCATCAATATCTCTTTTAACGATAAATCTAATTCAATATCTAATCCTCGTTCGGTTTTTGCTTTTTTCAAAAATTCAATAATGCCATCATTGTTTATATCGTTTAATTTCGCATTCTTACAGATTTGATTATCAAAACGCAACTTTTCTTTGTGTTTCTCAAGAATTGATGTTTCGTATTCATCTTTGGACATCCTGATAGTAGATTTGCCCACCCTTTTAAAAGGTCTACCGAATGCCAAGACCAGTTTATCAGTAGACTCATTAACTTCTATTACGATAACATTTTTCTCTCCAATTTTTTCTGCTGCAATTTTGGGATAAATTTTTGGGTCGGTATTAGTGACAATTTTATTTGTTAAATCTTCAATCGTACTTTTTCCTATTTCCATTCCAACAATCTTTCCAGACTTTGATACACCAACAATTATCTGTCCGCCGCTTGTGTTAGAGAATGCAGCAACTGTTTCCACAATTTCTTTCCACTCTCCGACGGATTTTTTAAATTCAAGATTTTCTGATTCTTTCTTATCAATGAATTTAGTCATATTTCCCTCTCACAAAGCAAAACTTGTTCCGAAGGATCCGTCCCCCGGGTCCGCATGGATATAGTCGGGCAGGTGATAGATCTGTAATTTAAAGACCAGAGATTGAATCTCCTTCACCAAGAAAAATGTCCAATGCCTGCTGGTGAAATGTGGCTCGCCCGGTGTAGTGAGCAATCTACTCCACGGGGAGCTATTTCACTGAGGTCAAGACTTGATCCTTTCTTCTCCTGATGAAAATAAATAACCCCACCAGATTTCTTCTTATGTCAAGTATTTTCTTTCTTCAGGTCTGACCCCAGAATCCTCATTTTGACAAACCTGCCTGCCGGTGGGCAAGTATTATTCCATCCTATCCCCCATCCCTCACAAATAATTTCTATTTTTCAGCCTAACCCCATTGGACCCAATACCATTCATGCTTGTTTTACCTCCTCATTTATGATACATTTAATAAATATATAATTCTTATTTCACATTTTTATTGTATCTCTACACTTAATATTGTATCACACATCTCGTTACCTATTTTTCTAGAGCACCATAAACAACTTTATTTGTAAAGCAAGCGGGGTCAGGTCACAGACTCGTATTTCAATTCTAAATGTGCCGACTTAAATACTTGAGCCTGACCCCATTACCTTTCTAAGATTTGACCCTATTCTAGATTAATCGTAATACTTCTATAGCTCTTATTCTTTCTGCAAAAGTTAAAGCTGGGAACTCAAATAAGCCATTTTTCGTAATATGAGAAATTCCAAGAATGCTCTTACTAGAGAGTTTTGTCAGACAGGAAAAAGCAGGTTCTCTTCTCCCTTGAAGGTAAACAGCATATTTATCTGCATCTAACTCCTTTTGGGCGGTAATTTGTTCTTCTATTGTTGTTTGTTTGCTAATAATAGTTGATAATAGTTTGATTCCTCCAACAATATTTTCAGCCTCCTCGCGAGTAAGGCTTGACCGCTTCAATAAAGTGGTTATAAAGATTTCCTTTGTAAAAGCCAGCGAAGCTGATATAACAAGGTGATTTAACATAATGTGCCCAATCTCATGAGCAACCACAAACTCCGCTTCTTCTTTACTTAAGGAATTACAGAGGTGATCGGAAATAAATATAAGACCGATGGGAAAAACATCAAAGAGTTGGATTCCCAAAGCGAAACCAAGAGGATGGTCTTCACTTTCTGCTGTGAACTTCATCCCCATTACGGCCGTAACTTTTATGCCTTTCTTTACAAAGAGATCACTAATAATAGCGTCTAAATTCTTATCATTTACAGCTGAAGAAATTATTTTCTCTAAATGAGTCATAGTAATTATCTCGCTTTCAACCGAAACTAGCCAAACTTCTAATATTTTCCAAACCGCGATCGCTTATTAATTGGATCTAATAACTTTACTTTCCAATTATCAATCACTCATTTTCTCTCCTTTTAGGTATTTCGATCTCATCCCAAAATGGTGAAGGTTTACGGCCTATTACCCCATTCTTCCCAGCGCGGTGCCTTTCATAACCTTTTCTGCTCCAAGCGTTTGATAAGAACACTGCCTCTCGTGCTCTTGTCATAGCGACATAGAGCATACGACGTTGTTCTTGCTCTAAAAAGTTACCCGGTATCACGGAGTTTTCAAGTGCGGGAATAAATACCACATCTACATCATCTAAACCTTTGACATTATGCATCGTCATAAAACGCACTTTGTCATTGGTCTTTTCATCCGTTTCCAGCAAAGTAACTTTAGGAATTTTTCCTTCACGGAATTTCTCTAATATTTGCCAATCTTCTAACGCAATGTTTTTCTCTGCTAAAGCCATAAGGTCCCTAACGGAGTTGAAGTCAGCGTATCCAAGAAGATCCGTGACCTGCTCAAATTTCTCATGCAAGGAAAGGGTATGGTTAATCGAGATTACTTTTTCAATCCACTCGTATATCTGTTTGAACCCTTGTGGCCATCGTTTAAAGTTATCTTGTTTTTGACTGGCGACAACTACTTGATGGAGTGCACCACGCAATGTGAGGTCCCATACCTCTGCATGTTCTCTGAGCTTGCTGACAGCTCGATCAGAGATGCCCGGCTCAAGAACCAATAACTGTCTCAAAGCCAAACCATCATCCTTATTAAGGAGTAATCTTAACAAAAAGTAGAGCCTTCTTTTTTCAATACAATCAAGCGCTTCCAATCTACGTAACTGATTATTAACTGGTATACCGGCTTTTTCAACCTCCTGAACATAGTGGTTCCCTATTGCTCCAATGTTGAAGAGAATAAGAATTCGTTTATAAATAACGTCTTGTCGGTGAAGTTCCTCAATGACCTGGACAATCCATTTCCCTTCTCTTTGCTTGCTCCCGAACCCTCCTTCTTTATACACAATCCCATCTTTGCGAACAGTGTGTAATTGCTTTGGGATCCTATTCGGATTATTATGTTCAATAAGGGACACAGCTGCTTTGAGAATAGTTTCAGGACATCGATGAGAAGTAGTCAATGTAGTTTTATCAATTATTGCGTTGGAATATTTTTGCCTAAAATGTTTTATTCCCAAGGGATCCGCAAACCGCCCAGACTCATATATACTTTGATCGTCATCTCCCACAACAAATAATGTTGCATTCGGATCTCTAATTAGACTTACAAATGTTTGCTCAGCCGGGTTCAGATCCTGATACTCATCTACCACTATATGGTCAAACCACTGTTGTACTTGATTTTTAATATCATCATTATTAAGTAAAGAGTTCGTCAATGGCACAACTTCAAACCAATCTACTGCATTATAGAAACGTGAAAGTTCTATGTAACGCTGTTCAAATCGGGAAAAATTTGGATCGGCGATCTCTACACCATTGCGAAACGTAGCACTCCCTGGTAAACCACATGAGACTTTCTCTTGGAAAGCCCTCATAAACTTCTTATCACTCCGTGGGAGCATTTGATATCCTTTATTTTTCAGATCACTGAAGACGTCTTTTGCGACGAGTTCAGACTCGTCTGAGTTTGCAACCACAAAACCTGAGGGAACACCAACTTTTAATGAATTAAGTCTTAATACCCTCATAGCAAACGAATGAAGTGTACGGATATTTTCTGGTATTTGTTTAACACCTAATTTTTCAAGTTTCCTCTTCATCTCATCAGCTGCTTCGTTAGTAAATGTTATAGCCAAAATTCGTGAAGAAGAAGTGGTAGGTTTTTCGATTAAAAACTTCAACCTACAGGCAATTGCGGTTGTTTTGCCAGTACCCGGACCCGCAACTACCAGCACAGGAGAATCAAAGTTAGCAACCAAATTATTTAATTGTTTACATGGATTCTCTTTTAAGGCGGTATCTTCTCGCATTTCTTGCCTTCTACAGATTATTTTATTTACACACTTTCCTCAACCAAAGCTATTTCTTCATCAGTTAAACCATCTATCTCACAAATATCTCTCAGTTACGGAGGAGGCGCGGTGGGTGTAATTCTAACCAGCCCGACCGTCCAAAGCTGATAGAGCACAACACTATTACCTACTGCCTCCTGTAGCCTAGTTAGGGGGTTCCGACGATAAATGGACGGTCTTACTCAATCGGAATAATCCCTTCTCTACTAGCTATAAGAGCGCGCCCCTTCCAAAATTTGGCTCAACATACGAACCTCCTTTCAGAAGGTATTAACCTCCTTCTATTATTTTGATTTCCTTATCAGTTAAGCTGTATACCTCATAGATCTTTTGGTCAATCTGACGCTCTAATTCCCTATTCTTCGCCTCTATCTCATTCGGTAAAGGGAAGTCATATTGGTAGTGAATGAAGAAAAATATATCACCCTAAAGATATAAATTTTCTTTTCTCTATACCTTAATTTTCAGTCTTTTTAAAATCTCTTCTTGGTCTATCTTTTCTTGTGAACGCACTACAGCTTCCTCTACAAAGAATTTGATGGCGAAATTTAATGCATTCTCATCGACTTTTATATGTTGGTTACCAGTTCTAAAATAAGACGATAGTGACATGGCACAGGCAAGTTGAATAGCTCTACGTTCTAATCTCGGGCTAAAAGGAACAATTTTGGACTTTAATCGTCTAAGTGCGACAAGTATTTCTTCTTTCGCTTCTTCTATTTTCTTGTAGACCTTAACAGTAAGTGATATGTTTTTAACAGGAAAGCTGTCCCTGACCATTTTATTTTGCGTTTCTATGGCATATACTAATAGTAAGTGGTTCATTATCTTATCCGCTTTGTCCATATTTATAGTACCAAGTGCTAAAGCCTTTTGACTCTCTGCTATTGCTCTATATCTTCGCTCAGTCATCTTATGTAGTCTACAAAGCATTCTATCCTCAATAGCATTAAAATTAGTATCGGCGATAGTAATTCGATAACCCTGTTCTAAGACTTTTGTGTTGTAATTAGTACTAAAGAATGAACTGAAACAATACGGTCCAATTGTCTCATGTTTAGTTTCATAAGTTATCTCCCCCTGTTCTAACGCTAACTTAAGTGGTTCAACCATACCCTTGTATTTGAACCAGTCATTGAACTCAGGGATAATGAAATTAAATCGTCTATCTTGATAAGCTTCACCCATCCTTATAAACCTTGCTGGTGTGATTCCACCACAATATCTATTTCTGCCGGGTAATCCGTGAGGATTTACCCCTTTCTTTTTATTTCCTCTAATAATGTCGTTGATAGAAAAGGTCTTGCCTGTTCCTGGTGCGCCGAAAAAGGCAAGATTAAAGCCTGTATGCATTGCTATTTTGCCTTCAGGGTTAACAACTGCAACATCGGCTAAGCTATATTGCTGAGTTATACTAAGCAAGCTGTCAAAATATAGTATGTCTCCAAACATCCTTTTTAAATACTCTGCAATGTATTCAACGGACATTTCTTTACCAAACCTTACTGTTTCTTCAAGTTTATTCTCAATCAGCTCTTTAAGAGATGTTTCAAATTCACTCTCCATATCCTTTATTCTATTGTATTCCGCTCTCGCTATATCTGATTCAAATGATATCAATCCTCCTTCTTCTATTTCAAGAGTATTCAACACCTCTCTGACCAGAGGGAGTGTCTCCTCAGGAAGAGCATATTGAATAGATTCCCCAACTTTACTTTTCGTCAATATTTCATAGCCTGTCAAAATATCCAAAGGATTTCGTATTTTATCAAATCTTGCCTTAAAGGTTGTGAAATCCACGGGGCTCTCTTTTTCTACAATGAACTTCAGAACATCCATTATTATTTTACCTTGGTCACCATATAAGCAATTCAATAGATTTTGTTTGATAATCCCCCAAGAGCCTTCCAAAATTAACTCGCCTTTTCTTACTGTGTAATATCTACCGTAGAAATCTTCACATACTATCTTCCGTTTGAGAACATCGAGCATTGTAGACTTGGAGCCCTTAAATACTTCTAAGAAATCATTATCACTTATAACTCGTCTTAATAATTCATCTACTTCACCAGACCTATACCCAAAACACTTTGTTAATAATAACCTGCGCTCTTTAGTCTTTTCCTCTTCAAATTGCTCTGCCATATTAGATTACCTCCTTTGCAATTTTGTCTATATCTACATCCTTCTTATTTTGAATATCAGAAAACAAAACATATCTTATTCTTTCAGTTAATCCATCCCGCCTATTAGCAAGAGAGCCAATTTTCTTCTTCGCATTTCCTTCCAATTTATCAGGCACAACCAGATAAGTGGGTATATTCAAAGCTGGAGTGGCTGCAAAGAGTTCTCTAAACTTGGCAATTTCCGGGGCAACTTCACGACTTTTTTCAACCTCCAATGCCGCAACTATGGAGATTCCTTTTACCCACAAAACATCAATCTCTCTTACTCTGTTGAAAGCTATCTCATTTAAGCCAAACTGAACATTGCTTCCCATCGGAATACTTAATTCCTTGAATTCCTTATATTTCTTCTGCTCCGTAAGCCCAATGTGAGAATCATAACCTTTGCTCTTGCCAATTTTAACCAGTTGCTCAATCATTACATCATGTTCTGACTCTTCCGAATATTTGTACTTCTCCATTTTCTCTTCAATTGTCCTAAACAATAATCCTCTATCTCTATCTTCTTTTAACTGCCATGCTTCTCTGATACCCTTCCCCTTTACTTTGGCACATATTCTATTTACCACATGAACTATCTCCTCATATTCAGCCGCATTACTATTAATAAGTCTTGAATACACCACCCGTAGTATTTCATCCATTGTAGCTGTCTTACATTGGTAAAGAAACCTACGAATTATAGACTCTAATCTTGTTTTAACTGGTGCATATTCTTCTATTGCTTTATCTAATAAGCTATCTGTCTTTTCGTCAATATGTTCTTTAAGATACCATTTATCATCTCTTTTAACAAAATCCTTCCTAAGGTAACTCTCAAGGTCGCTTTCTTTTATTTGATCTAATAGTTCACTGTTAAGCAAAAACGGCATAACCCGCATATAAATTGTAGTAAGTTTTGCCCCACCATGATATTCAATTGCTTGCCTTGCCATGTCTTTAATCTTTTTACCCACTTCCACTTCCTCAACCCACTTTTCCCCCGGTGGTTTTTCTGCTTTCTTATAGCTAAGGATAAAATCACCAAGCATCGAGCCAGCTGCACGAAGATTATAAGTATTTGTATAAGGGCTAATGGGCCCTTGATAAATCATACCATCTTTTTCAGACCACACAAAGCCGGCATCGTGAACAGCCAAATGGATTGCATTCCAGACTTTAAAATTCCTATTGTGAAAAGTCATTACTAACCAGCGATTTGGTTTTAATACTCGATAACATTCTTTAAAAATTTCATACATTAGTTGTCTGTACTCCTTACTTCCTTTTCCTTGATATTTGTTTTCTATTGCCTCTTTCGTGTTGTCAATCAACCCATTTCTCACTCCTATAATATCTCTAAGCCATATAGTCCAAAAATCTGATAGTTCCGTATAATTTACGTTTGCTCCGTACGGAGGATCTGTAATTATCACATCTACGCTCTCATCAGGGATTTCTTTCAAGTCAGTTGCGGATTTAGCGAATAGATAACAATTCGATTTACTGTCTGTTATGTTACTGAAAGATTTTGCTTCTTCCCAATAATTTCCGATTTCATCTTGAGAATATGTCTTCCCCCGTATTATTTTCTTATAACATCGTTCAAAATATCCCCATACACGCCATTCAAGAGGAACATTTGGTGTCCAATAATCATGCCCAGGCCAATCACTTGGTCTTCCTCCCTGCCATTTTTGAGGTATAAAACAAAATTTATTCGTTCCTCTCAAAGTGGAGCTAAAAATAAAGAAAAACATTTCTTGAGTTCTAGGATCCTCAAACTGCAATTGTTTTATAGCATTCGACAAGATCATCAAGGAAAGAAGATTTCTCTTTGTAAACAATTCATA
>PEYP01000088.1 GCA_002774315.1 Candidatus Stahliibacteriota bacterium CG08_land_8_20_14_0_20_40_26 | reverse complement strand
AATTATCAATGCAAAACTATCAATTTGCGAAAAATCATTTTTAAATTGCTAACTGCTAATTTTGCATTTTACATTGTTTCTTTTTCTCTGTGACCTCTTATCTTGCCTGTCGGCAGACAGATAAAACCAATCTCTTTATCCTATCTCTTAGTTCCCCCAATTCTGGGGAATTGACTTACCCTTCAATCATAATGCTTGGTCCCATTGTTGAAGACAGGTAAAGAGACTTTATGTATGTCCCTTTAATCTCCTTTGGTTTTGCCGAGTTGATTGCAGCAATCGCTTCTTTTATATTGGAAACAAGTTTTTCGTCGGGAAACGACACCTTTCCAACGGGCAGATGAATAATCCCTGTCTTATCCATTCTGAACTCCATCCTTCCCTTTTTAATTTCTGATACAGCACTACCTACATCATTTGTAACAGTCCCTGCTTTCGGGTTTGGCATTAACCCTCTTGGTCCCAGTATCTTTCCAAGTTTTGCTGCTTCTTTCATAACCGATGGAGTAGCAATGCAGACATCAAATTCAAGCCATCCGTTCTGTATTTTTTCTATGAACTCATCAAAACCTACCCAATTAGCACCTGCTTCAAGCGCCTCTTTTTGTTTGTCCCTTGTCAATACCAACACCTTTTTTTCTTTTCCTACCCCGTGAGGCATTAACACCATCCCTCTCACCATCTGGTCGGATTTACGCGGATCAACGCCCAATTTTACGGATAGCTCAACTGTTTCATCAAATTTTGCAGATGCAATTTTTTTTATTAATTTTACAGCTTCTTCAAGTGTATAAGTTTTGTCTTTATCTATCTCTTTTTTGATCTCTTCCATTCTCTTTGAAATCTTCATAGGGATCCTCCTTAATCTTCTTCTATCTCTAAACCACAACTTCTTGCTGTTCCTTCTATTATACGCATTGCTGCTTCTTCATCATAACTTGTTAAATCTTCTTTCTTCATTTCTATTATCTCCTTAATCTGGGATCTTTTTATTTTCCCGACTTTTTCTCTGTTCGGTTCCCCTGAGCCTTTCGCGACACCAGCAGCCTTCTTTAGAAGCATCGCTGCCGGAGGAGACTTCAAAATAAAATTAAAAGACCTATCCTGATATACAGTAACCACTGCAGGAATTATATATCCCTCCTTTCCCCGTGTTTTGTCGTTGAACGCCTTACAAAATGCCCCTATATTGACACCATGAGGACCTAATGCTGTACCTACCGGTGCAGCAGGAGTAGCATTCCCTGCAGGTATTTGAATCTTGATTTTTGCTTTTATTTTCTTTGCCATAAAACCTCCATAACAAGCCAGAAATTATCCCCAAATATGCATTAACCACGGACGAACATTTATTCCGAAGAAAGCGTGATAGATATTGCCTTGCGGCGACCTTTGATTCACAGATCGTATGAGAAGATAGTCTGTTGGATAGTTTATTAAATTCTAACAAACCAACAAACGAACCAACTTTTTACATTGGCTCTACTTGGTAATAACTCAATTCAACAGGTGTTGGCCTACCAAATATTGTCACCATAACCTTCAATCTATCGCGGTCTTGATATACCTCCTCAACAACACCTGAAAATTCAGCGAATGGACCATCTACAATCCTTACAGAGTCGCCTTTAATAAATGGTGCCTCTTGAACCCCTTCTTTAGTTTTTTGTATTCCTAATATGTGTGCAATCTCATCTTCATTTACAGGGTACGGTTTCCTACCAAAGCCAGAGAAAGGCATAACACCGGGTACATTCGACACGAGTCCAATCAATTCATCCTTTGGCTCCATTAGTAGTAAAATATACCCCGGGTATATCTTTTTCTCGACCTTTGTTCTCTTTCTTTTGCCTATCTTTAGCACAGTCTTAACAGGTATGTATATCTCGTCAATATATTCCTTCAGATCGCGTATCTTTGTTTCCTTGAGTATAAACTCTTTAACCTTGTTTTCATATCCGACATATACATGTAACACGAACCATTGTTTCATCTGATAATCCCCTTTACTATGTTTGCAAATATAAGGTCAATTAACCCTATAAAAATAGCCGTGATTATAGAGGCAGTCAGAACAACAAGGGTTGACCCAGAAATTTCATCCCTGGCTGGCCAAGACACCTTAAAAAGTTCCATTTTCATCTCAATAAAGAACTTTTTAATCTTTTGCATTTATCCCCCTATGAGTACGGGCCTGGGAGGATTCGAACCCCCACCCCCTGGATTTGGAGTCCAGCGCTCTAACCAATTAGAGCTACAGGCCCCATTGCTTCGTTATTGAAAAATGTAAAATGAAAATTTTAAAGTGCAAAATTAACTACAAACACCAAGCAGCCATTCTGTCAAAGTTTTCATTTTTCAATTTGCATTTTGCAATAGCCTCTATTTGGTCTCTTTATGTATTGTGTGTTTTCTACAGAATGGGCAGTATTTTTTATAATTCAATTTATCAGGATGGGTCTGCTTATTCTTGGTTGTGGTGTAATTATTTCTACCACACTCACCGCACTTTAAATTTAGCAATACTCTCATAAAATATCCCTTGTTAGAAGAAAAGAAATATTATTTTTAATTAGCCCACGACCGGGATTGAACCGGTGACCTCCTCCTTACCAAGGAGGTGCTCTACCGACTGAGCTACATGGGCGTTAGATATTAATCTTTTGAACACCTTTATCCTAAAATGTGGGTTAAGAAACCACAAGATTGTCACAAGAGTAAAAAGTTGGTTCGTTTGTTGGTTTGATAGCGTCTAACAAACTAACAAACTAATTTACAGCGGGAGACGGGGTTCGAACCCGCGACCATCTGCTTGGAAGGCAGATGCTCTTCCATCTGAGCTACTCCCGCAAACCAGGTATCAGGTGTTAAGTGACAGGTAATAGATGTAAGAAATTCTCAATCTGATCCCTGAGACCCATTATCTAATACCCGTTCTGGGGAGGGAAGGATTCGAACCTTCGAAGGCTTCGCCAACAGATTTACAGTCTGCCCCCTTTGGCCGCTCGGGAACCTCCCCAAGATAATAGTAATCAGTAATCAGTGATCGGTAATTGGTACCCCAGTAGATCTAAAATTGTATTTTCTTGTTACAGAGCATCTTTTAGCCACCGGAGGGAATTGAACCCCCGACCAACTGATTACAAATCAGCCGCTCTCCCTCTGAGCTACGGTGGCGAATTTAAAATTTATATATGTTCTCCCATACATTCCCAAAAGCAGGGTTTCAAATTTTGGGAAGACAGTTAGATTTCACTTAGATGATTGGGCATAAACATCTTAGAGAAATTTATTATAACACAAAAGTCCCGGAATGTCAAGAAAAAAATACAAAAATCCAATTTTGTTTGACAAATCTTGAAAAATATGTTATAATGTTTTTATGTTCTTCTTCCCCATCTCAATACTTATATTTGTTATTCTGTTTCTTCTCGCGCCTATTCTTTTTTTTCTGCTGCAAGCGGGAATAGTAAGTGTAGCATTTACAAAATTGGGACTTACACCGTATACAGGATTTGCATTCTTTATATTATCCCTTATAGGTAGTGGAATAAACATACCCATAAAAAGCGAAGAAACACCGAGGATTTACCATGATTTTTTTGCTCCCCGTGTGATTACAGAAAGGAAGTGTATATACATCAATGTTGGAGGTGCGATATTGCCATTAATGCTGGCAATATGGCTTTTGCCTGGAGCAGGAATATTCGACGGTATCTATCTTGTAGGAATAATCTCTGTGTTTCTTGCGTAACGAATTAAAGCACAACCATTATTTAGGAGCAGTTGACTTCCTGTGGTCTATTATATAAGTTTTATTCTATGCAGATTGGAGATAGGTTTACAGCAGAGATAGAGGATTTTGCCTACCATCAAGAGTGTGGTGTAGCAAAGGTAGACGGGTTTGTCATTTTTATTCCGTGGACTCTACCGGGAGATGTAGTAGAGGCATATGTAAGGGATATAAAGGCGAATTTTGGATTTGCAGAGCTCATTGAAATAAAAAAACCGTCCAATGATAGAGTACCTCCCCTCTGTCCTGTTTTTTCAATGTGTGGAGGATGTACTCTCCAGAGTCTTGTTTATGAACATCAGGTTGCACTCAAGGAGAAATATGTGATAGATTCCCTGAAACGCATTGCACACATAGAGCCCTCATCAGTCGATATTCTCTCGATAGTGAAATCCCCTCAAATATGGTATTACAGAAATAAGATGGAGTTCGTATTTGGAAAGAAAAATGGCGAGGTGATACTCGGACTTCATAAGAGGGGTTCTTACAAGGACTATGTCGATGTAAAGGAGTGTTTTATCTTCTCAAAGTCTGCCCCACAGATAATGGATACGGTGAGGAATTTTACCAGAGAGTTAAATCTCTCTACTTATAATCCGGTTACCCATAAGGGAATCCTGAGACATCTTGTAATGAGAGAGGCAAAATCTACAGGGAAGATGCTTGTAAACCTTGTAACCGACTTTGGAGAAATTGATATAGAGAAACTTGCAAAAGCGATGCCTGAAATGGTTGCAGGTTTATTGTGGACGATAAATACAAGAAAAGCAGATGCTGTTATACCCGAAAAAGATAGGGTGATAAAAGGAGCGGGAGAGATAATCGACAGAATAGCAAATATAGACTTCTGTATAACCCCCTATTCATTCGTCCAGCCAAATCCCTATGCTGCTGGCATTATGTATGACAAGATATATGAATTACTCAATCCACGGGGTGATGAGACCATCCTTGATCTCTACTGTGGTTCAGGTGGAATTAGTCTTTATCTCTCGAGAAGTGTAAAACAGGTGTTCGGAATAGATTCGAGTCAATCGTCAATTGAATCAGCTACAAAAAACGCTCAGTTAAATAACTGTAAGAATATTAACTTTATCAAAGACGATGTAAGAAGGGTATTGTACCAGAGAAAAGGATGGAGAGATAGAGTGGATATTGCAGTTATCGATCCACCAAGAGACGGAGTATCAAAACGAGCAATGAAACATTTAATAACTCTTAAAATTTCAACTCTACTTTATATCTCCTGCAATCCTACCACACTTGCAAGGGATACATCAATACTTATAGAAAATGGATACAAACTTGACTGTATTCAGCCCATCGATATGTTTCCCCATACTTATCATATAGAAGTAATCGCAATATTCTCGAGAAAATAAAGAGCGGCTTTAACGAGTCCTCTGTTTTTCACAGTGCTTGATTTCTACGAGGTGTGCAGAACAACTTATACATGGATCGTATGCCCTCGCTACCATTTCAAGTGTTGGTTTCATCCCTTCACCTTGCCCTACAAGTGTCTCAGCAGTTTTTCTTATCATAGCCTCCATATGATCAAGATACAGACCAGCGATTCAGGCTTTATCAAACAACATATATCTGGTATAATAGCCAAGGGCTGATAACCTTGATATCATCTTTCTTCCGGGATATAAACATCTCTGGATATGACATATAGTAAGAAAAGGATGTGCGGGGTCAAAATTTTCAGTTATACATTTCATTTCTCTCTCAGTCCCTTCTATTCCTATTTTTAACCGTTCTTTTGCTTCATATATGGGATATCCATGACCAGGAAGAATTACCTTAGGTTCCAGTGATTGAAGCAGATAAAGCGATTGTAATGCCTTGTATGGGTCAGAAACGGGTGTAAAAAGGTTCGCCGGACCTGACCCCTCCCATAATAAGGTCCCCGGTAGCACAGATGCCGTCTTCTTTTATATAAAAACAAAGACTATCCGGTGTGTGACCGGGAATGTAAAAAATCCTGATTCCATACCGCTTTTCACCATCACTCATTTTATAAACCTGTTTCACCCCTCTCACTCCCTTTATATTTATAAATGGCAATGAATGCATCCGTATGATCGTTTCTACCATTCGTTTCAATGTGGTCTTTCTAAATCCTTTAAGGCTTTTGAAGTTCTCTACCACATTTATTGCAGAGGCTATTTCTCTTTTCGTAGATGCCCTATCGGGAAAAGGAGAAACCAGTATCTCCAAGCCCTCAGGATGGGCATAAACAGGAATTCCTTCAAATTTATTTATAGAAAGAATGTGGTCGGGGTGAGTATGGGTCAACCAGATTTCATCCGGTCTGGTAGTGTCTTTGAGGAAATGATATTGTGGGTCTATCAGGATGTACTTTTCTCCTTTGATGGCAATAGTACTTGACCACACCCTTGATGGATAATATACTACCTCACCAACAGCAGTTTTAAAGCAATATCTTTCCATAAGACTATACTATTTTTTAATTCCCTCCTCCCCACCTCTCCTTGTTATAAATGAAGGAGAAAGGGAGAAAAGTAGGGCAAGGCTTTCTACCTGTCGGTAGACAAGCAGCTTTGCGGTGCAATGTAGGGCAAAGCTTTAGCTTTGCGATAAAGGAGAAGCTTTTTACCTTTTACCTTTTTCCTTTAACCTTTATCCTTTATTCTTTATAACTTGAATACTTGAGCCCGACCCCATTATCTTTCACTGTTTGATGCGCAGCTATCACATCAAGGTAGTTATTTCACTGAGGTTAAGACCCGACTTTCGTGAGTTTTTTTTCCTTTTTCTTTTGTCTCTTCTCCTTTATGCTACCTTTGGATTTTTTCTTTGCTTTCTTCTCGCCTTTATCTCTCTTTCCTGCATGCTTCCTTCCCATAATATCACTCCTACTTAAATAACCACAGAATATGCATTAACCACAGATGAACACAGATAAGCACAGATTATAAATTCAGACTAAAGACTACGGACCAAAGACCAACCGTAGCTCTTGTGGATTTAATCCAACGGCGCCATAAAAATGTCCAAAGTCAAGATCTGACCCCGATTTTTCCTCGTGCTGTGCAATGTAGGGCAAGGCTAATTCAATTGCGCCTCGAGGAGCAATGGGGTCAGACCTGAAAAAAGAATCTAAAACAAATTTTTCTTTCCTATCAATCCCTGATACGATTTCTTCGTTTTATGAAGAAATCCGCCCCCAACCTCAAAATTTAAAATCAAAGACTCGAACCCAGATTTCCCATCAGGGTCTGCCCTATGGGATGTGCAGCTATCCCATCGGGGTAGTTATTTCACTGAGGTCATAACCCAACCATCCTGTGTACTA
>PEYP01000153.1 GCA_002774315.1 Candidatus Stahliibacteriota bacterium CG08_land_8_20_14_0_20_40_26 | reverse complement strand
TATAAAATACGGTCTTGGCTCAAGGGCTGCCCCGATTGTAAATAGCGCTATAATAGGTGCGTTTGTAAGGGCTACTGGGTACATTGGTATAGAATCTGTTTTACAGTCAATAAGAGAAGAATCACCAGCTAAACCCGAAGAGAATGCAATGGCCGCAAAAGAGGCATATGAGAAGACACGGTTAAAATAAATGCCAAATTTCCAATTACCAATATCCAATAAAATGTCAAATGTCAAGTATAAAGGATAGGAAAAAGAGTAATGACCTCTGGACTTTGGTTAGGTTTTGGGAATTTAGTATTTGGAATTTCGTTGGAAATTAGGATTTTGAAATTCTGTTAGGGTTTTTGGAATTTTGTTGGAAATTGGAAATTAGGATTTTGAAATTTTATCAGGGGGTTATATGCCAAACGCTAAAAAGATTATATGGAAAGGGGTAGATGATATGCCAGAGATGGCAGTCTCCATTGCAAGTATGCGTATAAACAAAACTGCGTCCTGGAGGAACTTGAAACCCATAATAGACTATAATAAATGTAAACCCTGCGGGATATGCTGGAAATTCTGTCCCGAACCTTCAATACTTCTGAAAGAAGATGGTACTCCCATGATAGATTATGACTACTGTAAAGGATGTGGGATATGTGCCGAGGAATGTCCGAGAAATGCTATAACTATGCATAGGGAGGAGAGATGAAGAAGGTATTAATGGGTAATCATGCACTCTCATATGGTGCAAAATTATCAAGGGTACAGGTTATAGCCGCATATCCCATAACTCCACAAACGCAGGTTGTGGAACTTCTTTCAGAGATGTGCGCAGATGGTGAACTTGACGCACAGTTTGTAAAGGTAGAGTCAGAGCACTCTGCCCTTGCTGCTTCTATAGGCGCATCTGCTGTAGGCGCAAGGACATTCACTGCTACATCTGCCCAGGGACTTGCCCTTATGCATGAGATGATACACTGGGCAGTGGGGGCAAGGACTCCTGTTGTTCTCGGCAACATAAATCGTGCTATGGCACCTCCCTGGTCTATATGGACAGACCAGAACGACTCACTCTCAGAGAGGGATACCGGGATAATGCAGGTGTATTGTGAGTCAAATCAGGAGGTTCAGGATACGGTCATACAGGCATACAAGGTTGCAGAGAAGGTGCTTTTGCCCTGTATGGTTGTTCTTGATGCATTCTATCTTTCCCATACATATGAACCTGTTGATATTCCCGAACAAAAATTGGTTGATAAATATCTACCACCTTTCAATCCGCCATATAAACTAGATCCTAAAGATGTACATGCCTTTGGGGGGCTTACAGATGCGAAGTGGTATTATGAATTGCGATACAAGATCGAGTCTGCAATGAATAGAGCACGAGAGGAATGGAAAAAGGCAGATGATGAATTTGGAAAAATATTCGGCAGGAGGTATGGACTAGTTGAGGACTACAGATGTAAAGACGCAGATATTATACTCATAACATCAGGAACAATAACAGGCACAGCACGGATAACTGTAGATATATTGAGAGACAAAGGGAAGAAAGTAGGAGTTCTCAAAATAAGGGTGTTCAGACCGTTCCCAACAGATAAGGTCAGAGAGATGCTTGGTGGAGCGAAAAAAGTAGCCTGTATTGATAGGAATATCTCGTTCGGGCAGAGTGGTATATTCTTTGAGGAGATAAAATCTGCACTTTACAACAGTTCACACAGACCGCCGATATGGGGATATATAGCAGGTCTTGGTGGTAGGGATGTAACGCCAGAGACAATAAAAGAGATAGTGAAAAGGACAGAAGAAAGCGACAGACCAGAGGACCTTATATGGATAGGACTGAAAAAATAATGTCCAATTTCCAATATCCAATAAAATGTCAAATCTCCAATTACCAATAACCTAATGACCCAATAACCTAATACCCAATGCCTATCTTAATTTGGCATTAGGACTTTGGAATTTCGTTGGAAATTGGAAATTAGGATTTTGAAATTTCATCAGGTCAACTATGAACTATTAACTTTGAACTAATAACATTTTGCCCGTATTTTTCATCAGGAACTAAGGAGGAAGATATGTTTAACATTTCCTTATCAATTTTGATATTCTTAATTGAGACCTGTTCTCTGGGTGGTTTCTTTGACCCGGTGACCAGTGGCTTGAGTTTTAGGGTTGGGAAGGAAAATAAAGTGCATATTGTAGGTGGCTTTGGGGAAGGGAAAAAAGAGGTTTATAGTGACGATTATGAGTGGAAGCCATTTCACTGGATAAATTGTGAGTTAAAATTTGAGCATTGTTTTAATGAAAGAGGATTACTTCAACCTTATATTGCTACAGGAATAGCATATAGAGATGCAGCAGAGTGGAAATCCTTCTGGATATATAAGCCGGAGCCGGACTCATCCTATTGCGAAGTGAGAGAAATAAAGGAGAACTATTTGAGTGGAGTGGTGGGTATTGGATTAGAGTTTAACTTAGGTGAATTAAGTAAGGATGTCCCAGTTATAGAGAATATATCGTTTCAGATAGAATTCCCTACAATATATTACAAATTCAAAGAAGAAGTAACTGAGCCTCCTGGTGCATTCTGGTATTACAATGGCAAGAAGCAAAGATATGGTAAAGGAATAGGCGGTGGTTTGGGTATTCACTATAATTTTAGATAAGGAGGGATATGAAAATCTTGTTAATAATTAACACTATTCTTTTTTTACAGGTTAATACTGACACGCTTTCAGAAGTTTACTATGCTGAAGAGTTTAGAAAAGAGCAAGTATCCTTTGATAGTGATGGCAATCTAATTGAGATTACCGAGAAGGAAGCGAATAGATTAAAAATTTTCCAGAATATAGAGGGGTTCTTAAAAGTCTCCGTTTATAAATCCTCTCCGAGCGAATATACCATAGAATTGCACTATAAAGAAGATAGCAAAATTTATATGAGAGACTCTACACTTTCTGAAGTCGATTTTATGTCTTTACGAGCAACAATAGATAGTCTTCTTTTATTACAGCCTGAAAAGGGACTAAAATTGGATAGAAGTGGATGGGGATTATTTCTTTTGGCTCAGCTTCAGGTAGCATCATCTGAATGGGGACCTCTTGCAATATCACTCTTACCAGAGGGAACAAGCCAGGAAGTTTCTCTCGCAACCTACCTATTAACATCAGCAAGTGGTTTTTTTGTCCCATTTTATCTTACGCTTGACAGACCGATAACTCTTGGACAAGCCTTGCTCTCTTATTCCTGGGCTCATCAGGGATATTATGCAGGTTTCGTTTTAAGGGATTTATTGAATTTCACTGATACTTACGACAGAACCTATCCTGCAACTGCTCTTGCAGGAAGTGTTTTAGGCAGCTGGAGCGGATATTCATTTGCAGGAAAGTATAATTTGAGTGCGGGTAGAGGTGACCTCCTTGCATGGACAGGATATTGGGGTGGTATCTATGGGGGATTAGGTACTTTTCTTCTGATTCCCTGGGAAGATAGTAACGAAGATGAGTTGAGATGGAAATTGAAGATTGTGGAGCTCTCAGGACTTTTAGGATTAGGGTATGGAAGCTATTTATGGTATACAAAGGCTAAAGATATATATTCTTATGGAGACGCTCTTGCTTATAGAACTTATACGCTCCTTTCTGCACTTACAACTTTGAATATTCTCTTTTATCTCCCGGAACCAGATAGTGAGTGGGAAATGAAAGGATATATAGCTGCGGGTATGGCAATAAATGGTATTGGGATGTGGAAGGGTCTTCGGCTTTTTACCCCCGTGGATCTTGGTTTTGTAGATGGACTTGCTGTAACCGGAGGAACAATAGCAGGGTCTCTGGTAGGCTCGGCAATTGCTGTATTAACTAAGCCCGATGACGGAAAGAAAGTATTTTCTATGATTCTTGCGGGTGGCTGGGCCGGATATGGACTTACTTATGAAATAATTAAAGGCAAAGGAGTGAGTGGGGATGCAAGGCTTCAACTATATCCTGAGAGTTTTGCTTGTTTATGGATAAGCAAAAGGACAAACACCCCACTTTCTGCACCGATTATCTCTTTAAGTTTCTGAAAACGCTTACTGCAGTATCCTTATTTGCACATTGGGAATTTGGAAAACACAAGAACAACATGAAAATTCTAAACCACAAAGGCACAAAGAGCACAAAGGACACAAATAAAAAATAATAAGGATATAAATTCTTGGTGTCTTTGTGTCTTGGTGGTTAATGTATTGGGAATTTGGATTTTGAAATTTTACCCGGGGGTTTTATGCGGCTTACAATACCAGAAGAGGAGATAATGCAACCCGGTCATCTTGCCTGCCAGGGATGCGGAGCAACTCTCGCAATTAGATTCGTATTGAAGGCACTTGGAAGAAAAACTGTTATGAGTATACCAGCGTGCTGTTGCACGGTCATAGATGGTCCTTTTCCTTATTCTGCATATGGTGTTCCAATATGGCATACCGCCTTTGAGACAGCTGCTTCCGCTGCGGCAGGGATTAAAGCAGGGCTTGAAATGCTTGGAGATAGAGAGACTACAGTTCTTGCGTGGGCAGGTGATGGAGGAACCTTTGATATAGGAATACAGGCACTATCAGGGGCAGCTGAAAGAGGAGATGATATTCTCTATGTCTGCTATGATAACGAAGCATATATGAACACAGGCATCCAGCGTTCATCAGCAACGCCTAGGGGTGCCTGGACGACAACAACGCCTGTAAGACATCCAAAAGATAGACCCAAAAAGGATATAATTGCAATTATGGCAGCACACCGCATACCCTATGCTGCTACTGCATCAGTAGGATATCCTGAAGACTTGATAAAAAAGGTTAAAAAGGCAAAAGCGAGTAAGGGTACAAAGTTTTTACACATAATTGCTCCCTGTCCTACCGGATGGAGATCTCGACCTGACGATACAATAAAACTTGCCAGACTTGTTGTTGAGACTAATGTCTTCCCGTTGTACGAGGTAGAAAATGGAGAAGTATGGCAAATGACAAAAAAGTCAAAAGGGACACCTGTAACAGAGTATCTTAAACTTCAGGGAAGATTCAAACATCTGAAAGAAGAGGATGTCAATGAAATTCAGAATAAGGTGGATAGAGAATACGAAAAACTCCTAAAAAAATGCTCTATAGATAGTAAACAGTAAATACTTTTCTTAACAGGGATTTTTAAGAGATTGCCTGCCTGCCGTCAGGCAGGAAAGAGTCTTTTTCTTTTTATTTTCTATCTGTCTTATGGCAAGAATTTTTTTTGTCTTTTAAGTTGGAGACACTTCGTGTTCTCTTCTAATCTCTGTTAAAAATTTTTCTTGTTGGTTTATAAAATCTGTGTCAATCTGCGTTTACCCCGTTAAATAGAACTGTTCTTAATAACTCTCTGACGTTTATCGTTGCATTGTTTATTTAACAGGGTGAATCTGCGTCCTATTTTATAAGTATGAGAAATCGCGAACTTGCATCCATATTTGAGAGAATTGCAGATGCCCTCGAGTTCAAGGGCGAGAATGTATTTAAAATAAATGCATACAGAAAGGTGGCGAGGGTACTTTCTGATATGGCAGAGGATATTGAGACGGTGTGGAAAGAAAAAAGGCTTCAGAGTATTCCTGGTATAGGAGAAGGTATTGCAAAAAAGATAGATGAATTCCTGACCACAGGAAAGATGAAAAAATACGAGGAGGCAATGGGTGGTGTACCTGAAGATATACTCTCTCTTATGGATGTTTCATCAATTGGTCCAAAGACCCTCAGAATCGCATACGATAAACTTGGAGTTAGAACCCGAGAGGATTTTGTAAAGGTACTGGAAGACGGAAGTCTTGCATCCCTTCAAGGTATGGGAGAGAAGAAAGTCCAAAACATAAAGAAAGGACTGGAAATATACGAGAGAGGACATGAAAGAATATCTATAGGCGAGGCGTTTCCCCTTGTAGAGGAAATAATCTCCTCTTTGAAAAAGAGGTTCCCGACGACTCGGTTTACACCCTGTGGTTCACTCCGCAGGATGAAAGAGACAATTGGGGATATAGATATAACAGCAGATTCTAAAGAGGCAAAAAAGGTAGTAGATGCGTTTATCAGTATGGAATCTGTAAGTGAGGTGCTGGGAGCAGGAGAGACAAAGGCATCGGTACTTACCCCAGTTGGAAAGCGTTCACTTCAGGTTGACCTTAGAGTCGTTCCAGAGGATTGTTATGGTTCCTGCATCCAGTATTTTACAGGTTCAAAGGCACACAATATACATTTGCGTACACTTGCCATGAAGAAGGGACTGAAAATTTCCGAGTATGGTGTATTTAAAGATGAGAAAAAGATTGCAGGAAGATCAGAAGAAATGGTATATGGGACACTTGGTCTGCCCTGGATTCCTCCGGAGATAAGAGAAGATTCAGGTGAAATAGAAGCTGCTCTGGAAGGAGCCCTGCCAGAGCTCATAGGATATTCTGATATAAAAGGCGACCTCCATATACACTCAAACTACTCCGATGGAGCAAGTTCAATCTATGAGATTGCAAAAAAGGCAAAGGAATTCAGATATGAATACATATGTATAACTGACCATTCACAGAAGGCAAGATATGCCGGGGGTCTTTCTCCCTCAAAACTGGCGGAGAGGAATAAGGAGTGCGAGAGGGTTGAAAAGGAGGTAGGTTTGAGGATATTTAAAGGAATTGAACTTGAACTGACACCAGAGGGGCCTGACTACCCAGAAGAGATACTGCAGGAACTGGATTTAATTACACTTGCAATCCATCAAAGGAAAAAAGATTATGATTTTACCAGTGATGCAATCTCTGCCTTTCCTTATATTCATATATTTGCCCACCCGACAGGAAGATTGATATCAGGAAGAGAGGAATACAAAATAGACCTGAAAACGATATTTAAGGAGGCTGCAAGAAATAATATAATACTTGAAATAAATGGATATCCCGACAGACTTGACCTGTCGGATATAAACTCAAGAGAAGCAAAGAAATACGGGGTAAAATTCTCAATATGTTCAGATGCACATAATAAGGACAAACTATCACAGACCAGGTTTGGGATTGGAGTAGCAAGAAGAGGTTGGGTGGAGAAGAGTGATGTGATAAATGCTCTGCCACTTGAGGAATTTGAAAAGTGGTTGAGAGAAGGGAGAAAAAGGGATGATTAACATTATTGCCTATGTGTTGCTTGGTTTGACAGCCGGGATTATGAGTGGTTTAATCGGTATCGGGGGCGGTGTGATTATCGTGCCAGCATTGATTTATTTGTTTGGTCTCTCACAGCACCAGGCTCAGGGGACAACATTGGCACTGTTAGTGCCTCCAATTGGCTTACTTGCCGCGTGGACGTACTATAGGCAAGGTTATGTCAATTTGACTATAGCGATTTTTGTATGTATGGGATTCTTTGTTGGTGGTTTATTGGGTGCAAAAGTAGCGACTGGACTATCAAGCGAGATCCTGCGAAAAGTATTTGGTGTGGCATTGCTTTTAATAGCCTTGCATATGATTTTTACGAAGTGAGATTACGCGCCCTGTAGTCCTGTAGGGACAGGTCTTTAGACCTGTCCAAGAAATTGTAAGCGCGCCTGCCCTTTTGTAGGTTTTAAATCGTGCAAGACAGGTCGGACAGACCTGAAGGTCTGTCCCTACAACGATATTATTACAGCATTTCGGGACTATGTCTAAGTTTTAATCGACAAAATGAAAGGTGATATATGAGAATTATTGTATGTATAAAGCAGGTTCCTGATACACAGGATATTAAGATAGACCCTGAAACAAATACGCTGATAAGAGAAGGGGTACCGTCTATAATGAACCCCCTTGACGCATATGCACTTGAGGAGGCAATCAGGATAAAGGAGAAGGGTGGGGGAGAGGTAATTGTAATCTCTATGGGACCATCTCAAGCAGAAGATATTTTGAGAGAGGCAATAGGTATGGGTGCGGATAATGCGGTTCTCCTTACCGATGTGAAATTCAAGGGTGCAGATACTCTTGCAACCTCATATACACTAAAGAAGGCAATTGAAAAAATAGGAGATTATAATTTAATACTATGTGGTAAACAGGCAATAGATGGAGATACCGCGCAGGTTGGACCTGAAATTGCGGAACTACTCGGGATTCCGCAGGTTACCTATGTGAGAAAGATAGAAGAAATAGATGAAAAGAGAGCGGTCATTGAAAGGATGACAGAGTGGGGGTATCAAGTGATAGAAACTTTTCTTCCTGCACTTTTTACAGTGGTAAAGGAAATAAATGTACCGAGGTTGCCATCCTTACGGGGAAAGATAAAGGCAAAAAGTGCAGAAATTTCCCACTGGGGGTTAGATGATATTGAAGCAGAACAGGAAAGAGTTGGATTGTCAGGTTCTCCTACAAAGGTTATAAAGATATTTACACCCGAACGCAAAAAGACAGGAAAGAAATTTGTAGGAACCAGAGAAGAAGCAGCAGATAAGATAATAGGATTTTTAAAAGACATCTCATCCTGACAGATATTCGGAGGTAGTATGTCAATAAAGGTAATAGAAGATAGTTGTAATGGATGTGAAGCGTGCGTGCCTGCCTGTCCATATGAGGCAATCAGTGTACAAGATGGAATTGCACGCATAGACCTTGACAATTGTAATCTGTGCGGTGCCTGTGTGTCAGAGTGTCCTTTTGAGGCAATAGTAATAGAGAAAGAAACCACCCACTTGCGTTCTCCTTCAGATTATCATGGAGTATTGGTATACGGCGAGAGGACGAGTGAGGGGATTCATAAAGTGGTGTACGAACTACTTTCAAAGGGCAGAGAGCTAGCGGATAAGTTAAATACAGAACTGGCTGTTGCATTGGTCGTGAATAAAGAGTTTCCTACCAAAGATGAAATTATAGACGGGATAATAGCAAGGGGTGCTGATACAGTTTACATAGTAAGAAATGAAGCATTCAAGGAATTTTTGATAGAGCCATATACCGATGCCCTTGTATATCTGATAGAGAAATATAAACCTGAAGTAGTTCTGGCCGGGGCAACATCAGAGGGCAGAAGTCTTCTTCCGAGAGTTGCTGCACGACTTAAAACGGGACTTACCGCTGACTGCACAGGACTTGATATAAACGAAGATGGGCTTTTGGTTCAGACCAGACCCGCATTCGGCGGAAATATAATGGCAAGAATTATATGCGAACACAGAAGACCCCAAATGGCAACCGTAAGATATAAGGTTATGGAGGAGGCGACAGAGAATGAGAGGAAGGGAGATGTTGTGATAGAGGAGTTTGTTCCAAGAATACCCCAAACAACATTGCTGCAGGATGTGCTTGACGAGACGCAGAAAATAAATCTTGAAGATGCTGATATCATTGTATCCGGGGGAAGAGGTATCCAGGATGCGAAAAATTTTACACTCTTGCAGGAACTTGCAGACCTGCTTGGAGCAGCACTTGGTTCATCAAGACCGCCTGTGGATGATGGATGGATTCCGTATTCTCACCAGGTTGGGCAGACAGGTAAGACAGTAAGACCAAAGGTGTATATAGCCTGTGGAATATCCGGCTCCATACAACATCTTGCAGGAATGTCTTCGTCGGATTATATCATTGCCATAAACAAGGACTCGGATGCCCCCATATTTAAGGTTGCAGATCTTGGCATAGTAGGAGATCTGTTTGAGGTAGTACCTGTGTTGATAAAAAGATTGAAAGCAGGGAGTAGTTGAGGCTATATATGCCGGGAAGACAGAGACATATATTTATTGTGTCCGATGCTACAGGACACACCTGTGAGCTTGTGGTAAAGGCTGCCCTTACTCAATTTGATACCTCGAAGGCTATACTTCACAAAGTTCAGTATGTGAGAGATATAAAGCAGGTAAAAGAGGTTGTTGAGGAAGCCATTAAGGTTCAAGGAGTTGTAGTCTTTACACTTGTTTCTCCAAAGTTTAGGAAGGTGATGCATAGGGAAGGACTTAAGAGGGCTGTCCCTACGATTGATATTATGGGACCTATTCTTTCAAGATTCACCGACCTTCTTGAGATTTCACCTCTTGCACTACCTGGTCTTTTTAGGCATCTTGATGAGGATTATTTTGCAAGGATTGAGGCAATAGATTTTGCGGTAAATCATGACGACGGATGTAAGCCAGAGGATCTACACCTTGCTGACCTTGTACTTGTTGGGGTTTCCAGAACCTCAAAGACACCTATAAGTATCTATCTATCCTACAGAGGATATAAGGTTGCGAATGTGCCCGTGATAATGATAGTTGAGCTCCCACGCCAGATTTATGAACTTGATAGGAGAAAGATTATAGGGTTGACTATAAGACCTGATAGACTCCAAGCAATAAGGGCAGCAAGGGCAAGTCGTCTTAATATAGACTTGGGTGATAGATATACAGATATAGACAAAATAAAGGAGGAGATAAAATACAGTAATGAAATATTTAGCGGAATGGGCTGGATGGTTATTGATGTTACATCGAAATCGATAGAAGAGTCAGCAACTATGATAATGGAACTTACTGGTAAAACATAATTTTTACACATCAAACATTAAGATGATTATAAGACATTTGACACCCAAAAGGTAGGGACAGACCTTTTCAAATCGTGCCTGCATTGTTTCTCGCCAGAATTGTAGGCACAAATTGAATTTGTGCCAATTTGCACGATTTAAAATCGTGCCTACAAAAACACTTGCAAAAGGATAAGAGATGACTATATTAGACATTTATTTACACTTATTTATCCTTCGTATTTCTTGCGAAGTGGAATTCTGGTGACAAATTGTGCAAATAAAAATAGCGACAATAATAATGTAGGGACAGGGCTTGCCCCTGTCCGAAACACGGACAACCACAAGGGTTTTCCCTACACTCCTTGAACATATTAGTTTTAAGAATACTTAATTCTGCTACGGGGGTTTTATGACAGTGATAATAGCGGTTGTAGTGCTTGGAGGACTTGGACTTATATTGGGGCTAGGTCTTACATTTGCCTATACGAAACTTGCAGTAACACCTTCAGAAGTTGAGAGAAACCTTATTCAGATACTGCCAGGTACAAACTGTGGTGGCTGTGGGTATCCTGGATGCAAGGCGTTTGCCGCTGCCCTCGCCAAATCTGGCAAGAGTGCAGGATTCTGTCCTGTTGGCGGGGAAGAGATTGATAAAAAAATTTCCGAGATACTCGGTGTTGCACCATCAGAGGTTAAACCAATGGTTGCAGTGTTACGGTGTAGAGGAGATAAGAACAAAGCAAAGGAGAGATTTATTTATGACGGTCTTATGGATTGCGTTGCTGCAGACCTGATACAGAAAGGGAATAAGGGATGTGAGTATGGCTGTCTTGGGTATGGGAACTGTGAAAGGGTATGTCCGTTTGATGCAATTAAAATGGGAGATGATGGATTGCCCCGCATAGCGGATGATAAGTGCACAGGATGTGGATTATGCGTTAAAGAATGTCCAAGGGATGTTCTTGAACTTGTTCCCAAAACACAAAAGGTGTATGTTGCCTGTAATTCAAGATTAAAAGCGCCTTTAGTGAAGAAGGTATGTAGTATAGGATGTATTGCCTGCAAGCTCTGTGAGAAGAACTGTCCTTATGGTGCGATAAAGGTAGAGAATAACTTAGCGAGGATAGACCCTGCTGTATGCGAAAATGCGACAATATGTATTCTAAAATGTCCGACAAAGTGCATAGTAGATAAGGCAGCATCAAGACCAAGGGCAATGATTGGGACAAACTGTACTGGATGTGAGGAATGTAAATCAGTATGTCCTACTGATGCAATAACAGGAGAAAAAGGAGAGCAACACAAAGTGAACCTTCCAAAGTGTATAGGGTGTGCGCTCTGTTACAAGAAGTGTGAGTATAATGCAATAACTATGGCGTTCTCACTCGGATACAGCGAAAAGGCAGTAGCAGTATAGGTAATGTAGGCACGCCTGCCTGACGGCAGTCAGGATTTCAAATCGTGCAAGTATAGGCACGATTTGAAATCGTGCAAAAACGCAATAACCGCTTACAATTGAAGATCTTAGTGACTCAATAACCCAATGACCCATGACCTAATTTATAGGAGGAGGAATGCTAATGTATATACCTTTGATTTTTTTGACATCTGCTATCCCTGATACTCTTTCCTGGCAGGATAGGGTAATATACTGTATCTTAACTGATAGGTTCAAAAATGGGAATATAGCAAACGATTCCCCCATAAAAGACCCGGAACTTGATGCGAGATGCAATTTTTTGGGTGGAGATTTCAGAGGTATAATCCAGAAGATAGAAGATGGATATTTTACATCACTCGGAATAGGTGCCATCTGGTTATCTCCTGTATATAAGGCACCCGAAAAAGCATACAGAGATGCCTTACCGCCTCATCACAAGTTCACAGGTTATCATGGGTATTGGCCTGTAAGCCATACAGAGATCGAACCGAGATTTGGAAATATGAAGGAGTTGAAGGAACTTGTAGAAAAAGCGCACGAGCATGATATAAAAGTTATGCTTGACCTCGTCCTCAATCATGTTCATATAGACCATCCATGGTGGAAAGAACATCCTGACTGGTTTACAAAACTTGAATTGGAAGACGGGAGAAAAAATATCAGGTTGTTTGATGAGTTCCCCTTTACTACCTGGTTTGATGAGTTCGCTCCGACCTTAAATCATGAGAAAAAAGAGGTGAGGCAGGCACTTATTGATACTACAATATGGCTCATAAAGGAAACGGGAGTGGATGGTGCAAGACTTGATGCTGTAAAGCATATGCCAATCGTATTCTGGGAAGAATTTCGTGAAAGATTGGACAAAGAAGTCGGAAAGGACTTTTTCCTCTTCGGAGAAACTATATCCAGCAGGGAGACGATAGTCTCATTTATTGGAGATGACCTCCTGAACGGGCAACTTGATTACCCGCTTTACTGGACACTCAGAAATGTATTTTCTGGTAAGGAGGGTTTCTTCGTACTTAATTATGCATTAAGTGAATCTGATAGAGTATATCCGAAAGGAAGTATAATGTGTCCGTTTCTTGGGACCCATGATTTTTCGAGATTTATAACATACTGTAAACTGGAAGGTGATGAGAAAGAGGTCGGTTGGAAAGGAGCGTCTCCGCCGACAGAAGAATCGTATAAAAGATTACGGCTTGCGCTTACATTTCTTCTCACTATAAAGGGGGCGCCTGTGCTTCTTTATGGTGATGAGTTTGGAATGCCCGGCGCAGGTGACCCTGACAATCGCAGAATGATGAAGTTTGAAGATGAATTGAATGAAATGGAAAAAGAGACGCTTCAATATGTATCCAGATTGCTCCGTATAAGAAACAAAAACAGTGTTATAAGAAAGGGTGAAAGGAAGAGAATACTATTAGAGAAAGATGTTTATGTGTATCTATTACAAAACGGCAAAGACGGTGTGATTGTTGCTCTTAATAAATCGGACAGAAAGAGGGTATTGAGCATACAGGCGCCGGGTGTATGGGAAGAAG
>PEYP01000087.1 GCA_002774315.1 Candidatus Stahliibacteriota bacterium CG08_land_8_20_14_0_20_40_26 | reverse complement strand
TATTCTGAGATACAGTATTATAAGAAAGGAGGAAGATGCCGGAGTATAGAGTTCCTCGTATAAACAGGGTGCTTATTACTGGTAATCTCACCAGTGACCCGGAGTTGAGATATACACCCGATGGACAGGCAGTTCTTAGCTTCCAGATTGCGTCAAACAGAAGATATCCAAATAAAAAGACCGGCGAATGGCAGGAAGACACGACCTTTGTGAGAGTTACTGCATGGAGAGAACTTGCCGAGAGGATGGGAGAAAGATTACACAAAGGTAGCGCAGTTTTTGTTGAGGGACGCCTTCAAAGTCGTTCCTGGGAAACACCCGATGGCCAGAAAAGATCCGCAATAGATATAATCGCATTGACTGTCCAGGACCTTACAAAGGGAGAAGTTGAGTCCCCCAATATTGAGGAACCCTCCGTTAGCCAACGGACTGAAGGTTCGAAGAATGCTGTACAAAATGAGACCCAACTCGCAGAATCCCGTGGACAAGAAGAAGACGAAGACTTACCTTTTTAAGATACCTGTTTAGTGTCTCCTATCCCTTAGCCAACGGATTGAACCAATACCTGTCTACCGACAGGTAGATTGGAGGTCCTATGAATAGTAGTAATAAGTGTTATTTTTGCAAGACCAATGAAGTTGTAGATTATAAAAATGTCCAGCTTCTAAGAAAGTTTATGACACCCTCCTATAAAATAATGCCAAAACGGCTGACAAAGCTTTGTGCAAAGCATCAGAGGGCTGTGGGGAGGGCGATAAAAAGGGCAAGAATTATTGCATTACTGCCGTTCACCCCAAGGTAAAAAACGATTACTATTCGTTCACTACTGCTGTACAGGGGGAGTTATGAAGATTATACTTACAAAAGCTGTCCAGGGACTTGGTAACGAAGGGGAAACCAAAGTGGTTAAGGATGGGTACGCGAGAAACTGGCTTATTCCTCAGGGGCTTGCCTGTGCCTATAACGAGACAAACCTAAAGATATACGCAGAAAGGAAGAAGATAGCAGAACGGAAACAGGCAAAGGAAAGACTTAAAGCAGAAGCACTAAAATCCCGCATAGAATCTTTATCTATCACTGTCCCGATGGAGGCAGGCGAAAATAACAAGCTTTTTGGCTCTGTCACCTCAGGATTGGTATCAGAGGCGTTAAAGGGGGAGGGATACAAAATAGACCACAGGTCTATTATTATAGACGAGCCCATAAAGGAACTGGGCGTGTACACCATAAAAATACGCCTCCATCCTGATGTTTACGCAAACCTCAAGATATGGGTAGTATCAAGAGAGGAAACTTAATAGAGGTAGAGGTAGATGAAATATACATTGATAAGCTCCTAAATACCCCTATCTTATTTTTGAAGGAATGTGCAGGAGACCGCATCTTACCTGTATGGATAGGAACTTCTGAGGCAATGTCAATATCCCTTGCTAAACACCATCAGATTCTGGAACGACCGATAACCCATGACCTTATGAAGACACTCATAAAGATTCTTGATGCTGATATTCAGAATGTGATTATCCAGGAAGTTAAAAATGGCACCTTTTACGCCAGAATACATATAACAAGAGGTAACTCCATATATGAAATAGATGCGAGACCATCGGACTCTATTGCTATTGCTCTGAGATTCAATGCCAAGATATATGTAGAAGAGAATGTTATGGAGACAGGCGGTAGTTTTATCCTTGACAAGGGACTGCAAAAAAATCTTGAAAAATTGACACCAGAAACCTTCGGTAAATTCAAGCTATGAACGAAAAATACACACCCAGGGTTGTAAAAGTCCTCTCGATTGCAAGAAATGAGGCAATAAGACGGGGGGACGACTCCATAGACAGTGAACATATACTTCTGGGGATCATCAAAGAAGGCGAGGGAGTAGCAGCAAATGTATTTGCAAGACTCGGTGTAAGCATAGACGACATCATTGATGAGATAGATGCCGGCCATAACTACCCAGATAACTCAACATTTATATCCATATCACCCGTACTGAGCGAAGATGCACGCACAGTACTGAAGCAGGCTGAGATCGAAGCAAGCGAGCTGGGGCATGACTACATAGGCACAGAGCACCTCTTGCTTGCAATACTTTCTATACCATCCTTGGGGGCATTTCAGATATTGTCATCCTTCTCTATTGACAAGAATACCGCGAAAGACACAATTCTGGATCTTCTCGGTACTCCTAAAGATAAGAAAAAGAAATCCTCTAAAACACCCGCACTCGACTTTTTCACAAGGGATATTACAAAACTTGCAAGAGAGGAAATGCTCGACCCAATAATAGGCAGGAACGAAGAGATAGAACGCGTGATTCAGATAGTATGCAGGAGGAAGAAGAACAATCCCGTCCTTATAGGAGAACCGGGTGTAGGTAAGACCGCGATAGTTGAGGGCATAGCAGAGAGAATTGCACAGGGTAATGTTCCGGCTGTTCTCTTAAATAAGAGGTTGCTTACCCTCGATCTCTCTCTGGTCGTTGCGGGCACAAAATACAGGGGACAGTTTGAGGAAAGGCTGAAGGCAATCCTCCAAGAGATAAAGACACGCAAGAATATAATTCTCTTTATAGATGAGGTTCACACCCTTGTTGGTGCAGGTGCAGCGGAAGGGGCAATAGACGCATCAAATATGCTGAAACCCGCTCTTGCTGCGGGAGAAATACAGTGTATAGGCGCAACAACTCTGTCTGAATACAGGAAGTACATTGAAAGAGATGGAGCACTTGAACGCAGGTTTCAGCCTGTAATGGTAAACCCTCCTGATAAAGAGTCTACACTAAAAATTCTAAAGGGGCTTAAACGCAAGTACGAAGAATACCACAATGTTATCTACACAGATGAGGCACTCAAGGAAGCGGTCGAACTGTCTGATAGATATATCACAGATAGATTTCTGCCGGATAAGGCAATTGATGTCATTGATGAGGCAGGTAGCAGGGTCAAGTTGAAAGGAACACATTCAAAGGAGACCGCCAATCTCAGGAAGCATGTAGAAGACCTATTAAAAAGAAAGGAAGAGGAGGTTATGCGACAGAACTTTGAACTTGCTGCCAAACTCCGTGACAAGCAGAAAAAACTTGAGAAGGGGTTACAGCTCTTGATGGAAGGAAAACAATTGAAAACTGCAAAGGTTGTAGTAGAAGACATCAGGAAAGTCGTTTCCCTGTGGACAAGTATTCCCCTTACCCGTATAGAAATAAAGGAGCAGGAGAGGTTGTTAAAGATGGAATCAGAACTCAGCAAGAAGGTTGTTGGTCAGGATGAAGCGATAAAGGTAATCGCAATGGCAATAAAAAGGGCAAGGGCAGGGTTAAAAGACCCCAGACGTCCAATTGGCTCGTTCATATTTCTTGGTCCAACAGGAGTTGGCAAGACATACCTTGCAGAAAAACTTGCCGAATTTCTATTTGACAGTGAATCCGCTCTCATTAAGCTCGATATGAGCGAATACATAGAGAGATTCAACCTTTCAAAACTAATAGGTGCACCGCCAGGATACATTGGGTACGATGAGGGAGGACAGTTGACGGAAAGGATGAGGAGAAGGCCCTATTCGGTTATTCTCTTTGACGAAATAGAGAAGGCACATCCTGACATATTCAATATTCTCTTGCAGATACTCGAAAATGGTGTCCTGACGGATTCATTCGGCAGACATATTGATTTCAAGAATACCTGTATAATCCTTACATCAAACATAGGCACGAAAGAGATAGGAAAGGAGATAGGATTTGGAGCAGGCGAGAAAGTTGAGGATAGAAAGATATTTCTTATGTCTGAGGTAAAAAAGGTATTCAACCCTGAATTTTTAAACAGGATAGACGAAATTGTGGTCTTTAACGCCCTCGGAAGAAAAGAAATGGGCAAAATTGTGGATATACTTGTAAAAGAAGTGATTGACAGGGTGAAGGCAAAGGGTTTTACGGTTGAAATTAGCAGTGAGGCAAAGGAATTACTTATCGAGAAGGGATTTGATCCTGAGTACGGGGCAAGACCGCTAAAGCGCTCAATTCAAAGGCTACTTGAGGACCCACTTTCGGACAAACTCCTTGTAGCGGGGAAAGGCCATATACTTGTAGACAGGGATGGCGAATCCCTCAAATTTGTAACCTCCATCCCCAAACCTACTGTGTCCAAAGTGGGTTAACTGATTAATTCGGTTAATTGGAATGCATGCCATCTGCTCTTACCAATTAACCACTCACCAATTAAACAACCCATTCAGAAAAATGTGCGGAATAATAGGCATAAAAGGAAATGATGAGGTTGCAAAAGAGCTTTTTGTAGGGCTCTTGGCGCTCCAGCATCGTGGGCAGAATGCTGCCGGTATAAGCACATACGATGGAGAAAGGTTCTATTATAAAAAGGACACTGGACTTGTTTCTCGAGTGTTATCCGAGGAGTATTTGAGAAGATTGCATGGTTCCATTGGTATAGGGCATGTCAGATATCCAACGATAGGTTCTGGTGGGGAAGAGGATGCACAGCCATTCTTGATAAATTCACCTGTTGGAATGGCTATGGTTCACAATGGAAACATAGTCAATTACTTTGAACTGAGGAGAACCCTTGAAAAAAGAAGGTACCTGAATTCCTTCTGCGATGTGGAGGTTCTTTTAAATATATTTGCTGAGAACTTCGACAAAGACCCTTTTAAGGCGACCGAGAAGATAATGGATATAACCAATGGAGGTTATTCAGTTATAGCGATAGTATCTGGTCTGGGACTTTTTGCCTTCAGAGACCCTAATGCAATCAGGCCATTTATATTTGGAAGAAGGGGTGAGAACTATATCTTCGCATCGGAGAGTGTTGTCCTTCAGATTCTCGATTATAAAGTTATAAAAGACCTCGAGCCCGGTGAGGGTATACTGATAGACGAGAATGGAAAGGTGACTCAAAGAATTATAAAGAAGGGTGCCCCAAGACACTGCATATTTGAATACATATACTTTGCCAGGCCAGAGTCTTTTTTAGACGGCCTGTCTGTGTACCAGAAGAGACTAAATCTGGGGAAAGAACTATCCAAGGAAACACAGAGACAGGGCGTAAAACCAGATGTGGTCGTTCCAATCCCCGACACATCGAGACCTACTGCGATTGCTCTCGCAGAAGAGCTCGACGTACCTTACAGAGAAGGGTTGATAAAGAACAGGTACATCCTAAGGACATTCATAATGTCCACCGATGAAGAACGAGCTATGTACATAAAATATAAGTTGAATCCTTTAGTGAGCGAGCTCAGAGGGAAAAAAGTTTTACTCGTTGACGACTCCATAGTCAGAGGAACAACATCCAGGCAGATTGTGAGAGTCGTAAGAAATGCTGGTGCCAAAGAGATCTACTTTGCGATTTCAGCGCCTCCAATAAGAAATCCCTGTTACTATGGTATAGATATGCAGACCAGAAGCGAGCTAATTGCGAGAGAGAAGAGCGTTGAGGAGATAAGAGAAGTGCTCAAAGCAGATGCGCTTATATACCAGACCCTTGATGGTCTAACCAGGGCTATTGGTAAAGAAAGCTTCTGCAGGGCTTGTTTCGATGGGGATTATCCCACCAAGATCAAAGGTAAGGAGATGTTGGAAATAGAGGAGAAGAGGAAAAAAGTGACGAGAAAAAAAACCGCGGGAGCTGATTTATTTGATGTGTAAAGCGGGGTAGCCTTGCTTCATAGTAATAGATATGAAATTTACAGAAAAATTCTATGGTATAAAGGAGAAGAATTCGATTCTTTGTATAGGGCTCGATCCCGATCCCTCTCTAATACCTCCTTCCGTTCTCGCCGAGAAAAATCCCATATTAAAGTTCTGTCGTGAACTGGTCGACGCCACATCCGACCTTGTCTGTGGTTATAAATTGAATACTGCATTCTTTGAGGCATCCTCTGGTTTTGATACGATGGCGGAGGTTAGGGAATATATAAACGATGCCCTTATAACCATAGCAGATGCAAAGAGAGGAGATATCGGTAACACTGCAAGGATGTATGCAAAGGCATTCTTTGATAATATAGGATTTGATGCTATCACGCTAAGTCCATATATGGGATACGACGCAATAGAGCCGTTTGCTTCATATAAAGATAAAATGAGTTTTATTCTCTGCCTTACTTCAAATCCCGGTTCAAAGGACTTTGAGGAACTATTAGTACAGGAGAATACAGACACAGATTTATCCGTGCAGCCCTTATGGAAATCAGTCGCAAGAAAGGTGAACGAATGGAACAAGAATGATAATCTTGGCCTTGTTGTGGGTGCGACAAAACCCGATGCGCTCCAGACAATCAGAGAGATCACAAATATCCCACTGCTTGTTCCCGGTATAGGCAAACAGGGAGGAGATATAAGGAATATTATTGGATATGGTGGTATCGTTATACCCACCGTCTCAAGGTCCATAATCTATGCATCAAGGGATAAAGATTTCGCTGAAGCAGCAAGAAAGAAGACAGAAGAATTCGTAAGCATGCTTCCGTAGGGCAAGGCTTTAGCCTTGCAATAATGTCGTGGAAATGCCGTAGGGCAAGGCTTTAGCCTTGCAATATACAATTTTATAAAGCAAAGTTAATTTGTAAATAAAACCCCTGATAAATAGATGCAGATATATCACTATCCTTAGAATGAAGTAGGGGGTATATATGATGAACTCCAAGCAACAAAATATCTTGGAGCTTTACTGGAAGGACAAGAAGACAGAGGTCGAAAAAGTGGCTTTACCCTTTCAAGTTGTTGAGACAGTAAATGCGCCAAAAGAAAGAGGGTTATACGCTGAACAACTCCCTAAGTGGTGGCCTGAAGGCTGGAAAAATAAACTCATCTGGGGTGACAACAAATACATTTTGTCAAGTTTGTTAAATGAATTCGCTGGTAAGATAAATCTTATTTAATAGAAACAAAGGGATTAGAAGAACCCGAGCTACCACAGAAAATTCATCAGGCTTCAGAATGGTGTGGAAAGGTATCAGAGCTAACTAACCAAAAGTAGCAGTATTTGAAGATTCGAGAGGATGTTTTTGAAAGATATAAGGCTCAGAATTTTATGACCTTGGCAACTTCTTTTTCTAGCGGCAATCAGTAAAGGATTTGACAAGTTAAGATACAAAGCACCATAAGAAGGGAAGTCATCAGGCTTTGGAATTTGAAAAAAATATCTCTATTGGACTCTAAAAATGAATGAGCCAAAATTAGCCATCCTTATATCCCGAGGCGAAACGGACAAAATTGAGTTTAAGGATGCCCGAGGTGGCCTTCCACAGGATATATGGGAAACAATCTCAGCCTTCGCCAATACTAACACGGGATTGATTATACTTGGGGTCAAACAGGAAGGAAAGAATTTCATCCCTAAAGGTATTGAGCATTCTCAGCAGTTGATGGACGATTTAACTTCTACTATCGGACCAAAGTTCAACTTCTGTCCTGTGATAAAACCTGAAATTATTCGAGAGGAAAACAAAGATTTCATTGTTGTTGAGGTGGAAGAAGCGCTAAAATATCAAAAACCTATATACATAAAGGACGCAGGACCATTTAAGGGTGGATACAAAAGGGTTGGAGCAACTGATATAAGACTTACTGATGCTGATTTACAGAGATTTTTTCAGGAGAGAATGGGGTCTCCCGATGCCCAGGCTGTTAAAGGAACAAGTATGATGGATACAGATGAATCTGCCTTTGAGGCATTCCGTAATCTGCGTGGATTGGATAGACCCGATGCTCCCGAACTGTCTTTAAGTAATGAAGGAATTTTAGAGGCTTACAACCTGTTGTCACCAGATAAGAAGACACTTACGGTCGCAGGTCTACTGCTTTTTGGTAAAGAAATCCTTATCAAGAGATTTTTCCCCGCATGGAGGCTTGATATTATCCGCATAAAAGGCACTGAATGGGGTAAGGATAAAGACCCATTTTTATCTCAGGATTTAAGGGGAAATCTCTTAGCAATGAGAATTCAGACACTCGATATTATAAACAGATTCTTTTTGATCCCTTTTGAACTGGGGAAGGGTTTAGCCAGAACAGAAGAAAATCCCTTTAACCGAGCTTTGCGAGAAGCTATCAGCAATCTGTTAATGCATCAGAATTACTTCCATCCCACCCCTGCACAGGTTAGAATATATAACGATAGGATTGAGTTTTATAATCCTGGATACTCTCTTAAAGACCCAGATTCTTTCGATGTACCGGGTTCCGAACTTCGCAACCCTTTGATAGCATCGATGTTTTATGATATAGGATGGGCAGAAACTAAGGGGACGGGCTTCACAACGGTAATAATGGATATAGTAAAATCAGGTTATCCTGTCCCAAAGTGGGAAAGCAGTGAAAAGAACGATACCTTTACACTTGTCTTACCCTATCAGACCGAACAAGTCACCCCCCAAGTCACCCCCCAAGTCACCCCCCAAGTCACGATAACGGACAGGCATGCCACAGTATTGAGATACTGCGAAGAACCAAAATCGTTAAAAGAAATTATGAAATTTCTGGGATTGAGTGATAGAAAAAATTTTAAGAGGCAAATATTAAATCCTCTTCTAAGTGGTAATAACTTAAAAAGAACCATTCCCGATAAGCCACGCAGCAGATTCCAGAAATATGTTACTGTAAAAAGGAAAGGAGATGCTCAAGGAGGGTAGCACTCTATACGGATTAACTGTCCTATAATATAGGACATATGTCTGGTAATATCGGACAAATGGAGTAAAAGATATTGATGTTCGAAGGACGGAAATTGTCGGTGTATTAACAAACTGGTTATGGAAAATATAATCCTTGATACGGGTGTTTTTGTGGGGCAGTTTTTTGGGAAATCCCCCATAGAATCGTTCAATAACTTTCTCTCTCTTATTGCCAAAAATAAGGGTCATAGGTTCTATATGCCTCCATCGGTATTAGAGGAGCTCAAGAAATTTATAGACGAATCCGACATAGGCATAAAATCTCTCAATGTGTTGAGAATAAAAGCACCCAAAAAACACGAACTCAGTGTCCCGGCATATTTTCTCTACACCTTTGTAACGGATATGAGGAAAAGGATTGACAAGGGTCTGAGGATAGCAGAGAATGCCACCAGGAGTGACGGAAAGATGGATGAGATAATAAAATCCCTCAGGGCAACCTACAGAGAGGTAATGAGAGAGGGTATAATAGACTCAAAGGAGGATGTTGACCTTCTCCTTCTTGCAAAAGAACTTAACGGAATCCTTGTAACAGCAGATAAAGGCCTTACATTCTGGGCACAGGAACTCGGCATACCCACACTTGAGCCAGAAGAAGTTAAAATTAGATTGACACAAGTGTCAGGTGATAGATAGTAGGAGCGACCTCCTTAGGCTGTGCAGAAAGTCAAATTTCAAC
>PEYP01000135.1 GCA_002774315.1 Candidatus Stahliibacteriota bacterium CG08_land_8_20_14_0_20_40_26 | reverse complement strand
GCACAGAGAATTAATTTTACTCTGTGACCTCCCTGCCTGACGGTAGGCAGGTGTGGTTTGTCATATTCTTTCATATTCTATTTGACAGTACCTAAAAAGCTATCTGGCATTGTTGTGATACTTCTCTGCCTGCCAATAGACAGGCAAATTTTTTATGCTCGAAACTTAGCCAGATTGTATATTATATCATATATTATTGAATTTGTCAAGAAAAAACTTCGTTGCCACGGATTTCACTGATTTTCACAGATTCCACAGATCGGAAATTATTTATTTTACTTAACTATGAGTAAATCAGAGACTTAAGGCCCGATTTTAAAAAAGAGCCCCCCACTAAATTTCTGTCCGTCAAGAAAAATTAACCACAGAGTGCACAGAGAATCTTTATCAAAAAAAACCCCTCTGTGCTCTCCTTCAAACTCCAAATCTGTTCAATCTCATTTATTCTAAACAAGTAAAAATCATTCAGCGAGTTTGAGTGCACAGAGAATAAAACAAAAGTGACTTTCTCTGTGAACTCTGTGGTTTTTCCGTTTTCAGTGCTTAAAATGTCTTATCCCCGTGAATACCATAGTAATATCATGCTCATCCGCTGCATTTATTACCTCTTCATCTCTTATAGACCCCCCCGGCTGTATTACAGCCCTTATTCCTTCCTTCGCAGCAAGGTCTATAGAATCACGGAATGGGAAGAATCCGTCAGAGGCAAGTGCAACTCCTTCCCTAAAACCAAATTTCTTTTTGTTCATAAGTGCAATCTCCAGTGCCCCCACCCTGTTTGGCTGTCCACCTCCAATACCCACCGTCATCTCTTCTGTTGTTATACATACAGCATTTGACCTTATAAACCTTATGACCTTAAAGGCAAAACAGAGAGCACGGAACTCCTCTTCAGTTGGTTTCCTTCTTGTAATAACTTTGAAACTCTTTATATTATCCGGCAGGATGTCGCTATCCTGTTCTATAAGCCCGCCACTTATATGCCTGTAGTACCACGGAGAGAGACGGCCGTCTAACGGAAGCTGAAGCAGAATAAGACGCTTCTTTTTTGAAAGGATCTCTTTCGCCTCATCCGTATATAATGGTGCAAGCACAGCCTCCAGAAATGTAGATGAAAGCTCGGTAGCAGTTTCTTTGTCCACTTCACGGTTAATGCCGACAATACCGCCGAAACTGGAAAGCGGGTCACAACTTCTTGCCTTTCTATATGCATCAGCTATGCTTGGGGAGACTGCAATTCCGCAGGGAGTTGAGTGCTTTAAAACACAGGAGGCAGGTTCTGTAAACGAGGCCAGTATAGAAAGAACGCTGTCAAGATCGCATATATTATTGTAAGAGAGCTCCTTTCCCTGAATCTTCACTGCATTGACAATAGATAGCCCGTCAAATCCATTCTCTCTGAACAGAGTTGCTTCCTGATGCGGATTTTCACCGTATCTCAGTTTCTTGATTTTTTTAAGCGGTACAAACAGTGTATCACTGCCAAGCCATTCTGACACCTTCACATCAAAATATGCAGAGAGAGAGAACGCCTTCCTTGCAAGACGAAGTCTTGTGTTGGGTGATATTTCACCATTTGTATCAAGTTCTTCTATTATCGTATCATAGTCCTCTGGGTCGACTACACAGCTGACGCGGTTATGATTTTTGCTTGCTGCCCTTATAAGAGATATTCCGCCTATATCTATATTCTCTAAGGATGGCTCTTTATCAAACGGATAGAGGTTTACCACCACAATATCAATAAGCGGAAGATTATATCTTGTAACCTCATCATCATTTCCCTTTGCGAGTATTCCGCCAAATATCACAGGATGAAGGGTTTTGACACGGCCGCTGAGCATTGGGGGGAACCCGGTAAAACTGTCTATAGTGGTTGGTTTTATCCCCTTCTTCTCAAGATAATCCGCTGTTCCACCTGTAGCAAGCAGTTTATAGTTATGCCTTAACAGGGCATCTGCAAACGGAACAATCCCAGTTTTATCATAAGTGCTTATGAGTGCATACCTATCAGCCATCTTCTCTACCTGTCGGTAGACAGGAATACCGTCATTACATAATGTATACCATTGTAGGATAAACTTTCTACCTGTCGGTAGACAGGCAGGTTTGCTATATTGCGGTAGTGTAGGGCAAACCTTTAGGTTTGCTTTACTGCAGAGCTAAAGCTCTGCCCTACACCTCCACCCTACATTTGTTCAAAATGCAAAATCACATCCACTATTCTTTCTGCTGTCTTTCCGTCCCACAACGGTGGAATGTGTCCTTTCTTATTCTCTCCATCAAGGATATTCAAACTTTCCTCTACGATTTTATCTTTATCTGTTCCTACAAGCTTATTTGTGCCTATAGATATTGTGACAGGTCTCTCTGTATTCTCTCTTATGGTAAGACAGGGAATCCCGAAGTATGTGGTCTCTGCCTGTATACTGCCCGAATCTGTCAGGACAAACTTCGCGTTTTTCTCTAATACAATAAAGTCAAGATATCCAAGGGGCTTTACCACATGGAGCGGCTTTAGTTTTTCAGAAAGTCCGAATTTCTCTGTCATCTTTCTCGTTCTTGGATGTATGGGAAATATTATGGGTATCTTCCTGGAAACCTCATCCACAGCATTAAGCACTCTTGAAAATGTATTTTTATCATCCACATTGGACGGACGGTGGAGGGTAATAAGTGCATAAGGAGATTCCAGATTGAAGATTTTAGATTTTAGATTATTGATTGATAATTTTACATTTTGCATTTTACATTTTGCATTGATAAGCGCCTCTATCATTATATCGCCAACAAAATATATCTTCTCCTCTGCTATGCCTTCATTCCTCAGATTTTCATTCCCTGATTCTTCTGTTGTAAAAAGGTATTCCGAAAGCACGTCTGTAACCTGTCTGTTTATCTCCTCCGGCATAGTTCTGTCGAAAGATCTCAGCCCTGCCTCCACATGGGCTATGGGAATGTGCAGTTTCGATGCAACAACTGATGCTGCAAGAGTTGAATTCACATCACCGACGACCACCACAAGACCGGGTCTATGTTTTATCATCTCCTTCTCTATTGCAATCATAATCTTTCCTGTCTGTTCTCCCTGAGAGCCTGAACCAACACCGAGGTATATGTCCGGCTCCGCAATCTCCAGATCCTTGAAGAATATCGCAGACATCTCATAATCATAATGCTGGCCTGTATGGACAATGATGGGATCTATTTCCGGATGTTTCTTCATCTCATCCACGAGAGGCCCGATTTTCATAAAATTTGGACGAGCTCCTGCTACAAGAAATAGTTTCATAATCAATCTTTAAGAGTTTAAGGGTAGTGTGAAAAACTTAACCACGGAGAACACAGAGGATGTTTAGTATTAAGGAATTACAAAAGATTTTTATTCCTCCCCTCTGTGACCTCTTATCCATACGGATCCGCACGGACAAAACCAATCTTTTTATCCCATCTTTTTTAAACCACAGAGAACACGAAGTGTCTTTAACTCAGAGATTATCTGATATTAAGGAATTATAAATTTTAGATTTCAGACCGCAAAAAGAAAAGATAAAAACCCGTGTAAATCAGCGTTCATCTGCGTCCTTTTTTCTTTTGGAGAGCACAGAGAATTAAATTTACTCTGTGACCTCTGTGGTTTTTCATATTATTTTTCACAGTATCAGTTTAAGGTGCCAAAAGTTATAAAAATACAAAGGCATTATTTCTGCTCGCTACCACCGCAGGATTGCAGCTATCCCCCTGAGGTCCTTGAGTGTCTCGTTGTTATTCAGGAAATGTATTTCCCCGGCGAGTTCAAAGTTTTGCTCTATTATATTTTCAATAATATCTTCACTTTTCTCTACATCACTTTCGCATACATTACACTTTGCTGAAGTGGTAGAAATGAAATGACATTTCGGACATATCCATCCCTCCGTACTGAAGTCAGGATCTACAAGCAAAACCTGTATCCTTCCCTGATTCAACATAGTTGTTACATCCTTTATACCTGCCACTGCCATTTTGCCCATATTATCCAGAACACGCTGCATAAGTTCCTCATTCTCTTTTTCTTCTATCTTTTCTATAAGGGAGATTGCTCGTTTCTCTATCTCCTGGATGTTTGCATTGACATCAATTGCAATATTTCCAACGAATCTCCTGACAAGATATATATGAATTATGTTCTTGAAATGGGCTACTACCTCATGGGGACCACCAAGAATAAGTCTGTCAAATTGTTCCTTCTTAAAAAAGGTGAGTGTAATATCTGCGACCTTCTTCAGATGTTCATATATATGCTGTTCTATATGTCTCTGGAATCTTGCCTGTGACCATCCGCCCTGCTTGTGCCAGCCGGGAACCTCGTCAAGTATATATGTATGCTCTTCTAACTTCCCCATATAAATGGAGAAAATTCGCGCCTTCTTCCCGTCCACGAGTACCAGACAGTATCTCTCATACTGCTCGAGAAGCCTTATGAGCGGTTTTATATAAGGTTCTTTCCCGGCTATGCAAGTACCCTTCAGGGGTATAGGAATTTCGTAAACCTGAAAGAAGTCACTTTTCGGTGATGAAAATATCACGACTGATCTGGCAGATGGCTCAAATCTTGTTTCAAGAAAATCTATTATCTTCCTGTATTCGCCTTTAAGGAGAGGATCTTCCTCTATTTTTTTAACAAACTCTTTGCTTCAGCCACAAAATCCCTGTATTTCAGCTTTTCCGGGCTGGGGGAAAGATATAAACTGACTACGGAATGACTATTCCCCTTAAAGTCAACAATCTGGAGGATCTGCTCTCTTGTAACCATAAACCCTCCCTGATTCGTTTTTCGGACGCTGATTATTTTAGACTACAGATTTTAGATTGCAGATGTCATTTGTTTACCCTGCTTGTCCTGTTGAAGCGGATTTATTCAACAGGGTGAAATGCGAACTTGTGAGCTATTTCATCAGGGTCATTAATCTTCGGTCACTTTATCTCTGTTTCTGATCACTGATTACCGATTACCTGCTGCCTACTGCTTACTGCCTACTACCTTCTTAACAGTATCTCCTCGGGGGCAGGGACTCGAACCCCGACTCTCGGCTCCAAAGGCCGGTGTCCTGCCAATTAGACGACCCCCGAGAAATCTGTACTATTCCTTAATCGCCTTTTTATATTCCGCAAGCACCCTCTTCTCTATCAACGCCTTCGCCTCTCTTGTCAGAGGATGTGCAATATCCTCAAAGGTTCCATCCGGTAGTTTTCTCGACGGCATAGCGACGAATAGACCATTACTTCCCTCCACCACTCTCAGACCCTTCACCCGGAAGGAATCGTCAAAGGTTATTGAGGCAAACGCCTTGAGCTTTGCCTCTCCGCGAGGGAATATCCTCACATCTGTGATCTCCATAACCCCCTCCTGTAATAACTCAACCACAGAGATTTTTAAAACCGCAGAGCAAACAGAAAATCCAACAGAACAACTTCTGCGGTTATAATTCTGTGGCTCCTTCACCCTACAAACACTTAACAACTCGCACATCCTCTGACCCGATACACCTCTTCCATCCCTCCTCGTCTTCCCTCTCACGCACGATACCATAGATTACACTGCCTGAACCTGAGAGAGATGCACCAATACAACCACTCCTAAGCAGTTTCTCTTTTATCTCTGCAAGGACTGGATACTTCTTGAATACTACCTTCTCAAAGTCATTGAAAAGCGCTGATGCAAATCCGTCTATGTCTCCCTCCTCTAAGGACTTTACAACCGATTCAACACCCTTTCTCTCGCCCATTTCTCCCTCATCAATAGCCCGGTATGCCCATTCTGTCTTTATTTCGAAACCCGGATAAACCAGAACAAGGTATATGGGAAGTTGTATGTGGAGAGGCAGGATTATATCACCGCGACCCCTTACTATTGCTGTATTCCCGTTAAGAAAGAATGGCACATCGCTACCCAGAGAAGTTGCAATTTCAAAAAGGGCGTTTTTTTCGAGGGGGTATTCATACATCCGGTTTAACCCTTGAAGAAGCGTGGCAGCATCTGAGCTTGCTCCGCCAAGCCCGCTACCCAACCATATATTCTTCTGTAAATGAACCCTGACACCGCCTTCGACATTGGAGAGATCCAAAAATCTCTCTATCACCCTATGGCATATATTATTCTCTTCGTAAGGCATGGAATTGGTATCAAAGCTGGTCTCGCTTTCGGTCTTCTCAATATGTATCTCATCGTACAGATCTATCTTCTGGAAGACGCTTTCTATGTTATGATAGCCATCTTTTCTCCTCTCCCGAACAGAGAGTCCAAAATTTATCTTCGCATGTGCCCTAAGAGAAAGCATCTTCTACTACCTCTGCTATGATGTGGCCTATAAGTATATGGCATTCCTGAACCCTTTGTGTGTTTGCTGAGGGAACCCTTATCGCTACATCCGCAATATCTTTGAGTTTCCCACTACTGCTACAGAGTCCTACTGTTTTCATATCAAGAGATTTTGCCTGTGTTACAGCCGAGATTACACTGGGGGAGTTACCACTCGTGGATATTGCAATCAAAACATCTCCGCATCTCCCTATGCCTTCAATCTGGCGGGAGAACACTTCATCATACGAATCATCGTTTGCAATCGCGGTGATGAGGGATGTATTTGTGGTAAGGGCGATGGCTGGCAGGGATATTCTCTTTTTTGCAAGTTTATGGACAATCTCACATGCAATATGCTGGGCATCTGCTGCACTTCCGCCGTTTCCGCATAGCAATATCTTGTTTCCGCTCTTGAGAGCATCTACTATAATCTCACAGGCCTCTTTTATATGCTCTGCTTCACTCTTGAGTTTCTCTTTTATAGTGATACTCTCTTTTATTACTTTAAGTGCCTTTTCCATGCGTTCTGATATTTGCGCCCCATTGAATTTATAACAATCTGGCACACTCCGTTCTCATTATACATCAATATTTCAGAAATGTCAAGAAAAAAATTGGACGTAGATTCACCCCGTTAAATAAATAATGCAACGATAAATGTCAGAGAGTTATTAAGAACAGTTCTATTTAACGGGGTAAACGCAGATAAACACAGATGGTCAATGGGTAATTAAGTAATTGAGTTATTGGGTCATTAGGTCATTAAGTAATTGACACAATGACGCTATGACACAACGATGCTATGACACAATGACGCTATGACATCTCGACAATACTACAATCTCCAATCTGTAATCTACAATCTGTGTCTTAAATCTACAATCTCCAATCTTCAATCTGGAATCTATATCTTTGTGCCCTTTGTGGTAAATAATCTTCAACCTGTTGATAAAAAACTTGACAACCTGCTATATATGTGGTAGAATGAATTAGTTGGTTGGTTAGTTGGTTAGTTTGTTAGAGAAATTTTTACTAAATACATTTTTGTCTCTTATAAGTCTCTTACCTGCCTACCGTCAGGCAGGCAAGTCCCTGTCAACTTATCTTTTTTAACAGGGAACTTAAGAGATTGAAAGAGAACTGTTCTTCTAAAAATATTTTTTTCTCTTAAATTCTCTTCCCTGCCTACCGTCAGGCAGGCAATCCCTGTTTTTAACTAACAATTTCAATCTGTAAACATGAAGACGGGTAGTATAAATCTTCCTCTCCACTATGGCAAGGCGCCTCCATGGCTGTTTGAGAAGATGAGAAAACTTGCGAGGTGTATTATTGTATGTATTGTTGAGGAGGAAGGAGCAGAGGGATTCCTCCAAAAAATCGCATCACCACTGTGGTTCCAATCCTTAGGATGTATACTGGGGTTTGACTGGCATTCATCGGGGCTTACAACAACTGTATGTGCTGCACTGAAAGAAGGGATAGAAGGAATTGGAAATGAACTTTGTCTGTTTATAGCAGGCGGTAAGGGAAAAACATCAAGAAAGACCCCGGCAGAGATAGAAGAAAAGGGGGGTTATATAGATGTCCCGACCTCATCCCTTGTTTACGCCTCCAGAATGTCAGCAAAGGTGGATTCTGCAGCAGTCCAGGACGGCTATCAGATATATCAGCACACATTCTTTTTTACAAAAAAGGGAGAATGGGCGGTTGTCCAGCAGGGAATGAACCTGATAGATAAATATGCAAGGAGATATCACTGGCTTTCAGGGGAGATAGATTTCGTGTGCGAACCACATACTGGTATAAGCTCACAGAGAATTGAGGAGAGGGTATTGAATATGGTTTCGAAAAAATCGGGCGATGCGAGAGTAAAGGTTGCCGAGATTTCAAGAGAGCATCCCGACAAAATAACAAAAGCGCTTATCACACTGCCGAGAAGACATCCTGTTCTAACTGCTGATATAAATCCTGACAGGCTTCATAAGACATTTATCTCTACATACGAGAACGCACCCCGGAATTTTGAGGAAGTTCTCAGTATCAGGGGAGTGGGACCGAAGACCATAAGGGCGCTTGCACTCCTGTCCGAGTTGCTTTATGGGACACCCCTTGATTTTACCGACCCTGCCAGATTCTCCTATGCACATGGCGGAAAAGACGGATACCCGTATCCCGTTGACAGGGGAGGTTATGAGAATACCATATCTATCATTGAGAGGGCAATAAAATCCGCCAGATTGGGAAGGAGAGATGAACTGGATGCATTGAAGCGACTGCACAGGATGATGGGGTAACTACCAAGCCACCGTGAATGAATGGGGTGATGGTAGGAGTGACCTCCTGTGGTTGTGCAAAAACAACCGTGCAGCAAGCCTGTCTACCCTGCCTGACGGCAGGTCTACCTATCGGTAGATAGGCAGGCGACAGGTAGATTGGAGTTAATCCGTGGAGTTAATCCCTGCCTACCGCAGGCAGGCGTAAGGATTTTATATAAAAGGCTGACCTGCCTACCGCAGGCAGGCGCCTTAATTCCAAAGGCTGACGCCTTAATTCCAAAGGCTTACCTGCCTACCGTCAAGCAGGTGAGCGTCTATACCGATAAACAAGGAATTTAAGGGATTACAAGTTTTGTGAAAGGCACAAAAATTAATACGGAAGGAGGTAAGACAAAATGTCGACAATAACGGTAGAAGGACCGCCCATTCCTGACATTGAACGGAAGAGGCAGCTGGTAAAGAAATAGAACTTCACTCACCCGGTAATTCACTTCCACAAACACCCTTTTTTATTTTTAAGTTGACATTGGGGAAGTTTTATGGTATACTTACCGAAACCAGAAGATATTTCCTGCATAGAGGTTTCCGCCAAACAATCCTGAAATTAAATGAAACCTATATCTCATATTGGCGTAAATATGATCGGAGAAGGCAAGGGATGGATGAAAATCCTCTCACAGGAGGGAGTTCCTGTAAACAGAGAGAGCGATATATGGATAGTGCATAGAAAGATAGATGGAATGAGAGATTTTGTTTGCGGGGGCGGAGCAGTCCTCACAACCCCTGAATACATAGAAAGGGACATCCTGAGAGAATTACGTCTAAAGGCAAGGAAAAAGGAAAAAGGAAAAAGGATAAAGGAGATGGGGGACGGGATTTTGATCGTTCTTCCATTTGACCCTGATACCGTTTTTGAGGACAGTAAAAGAAAAAGGAAGTGTTTTTACTCAGAGTATGGCAGGTTTCCCGATGAAACAGTCTCGAGCATTTCAAAAGCAAAGGCAAGAAGAACTGTTGTGGAGTGCATAAAGGAGTTATTTGCAAGAAAAGGAATCCCATACATACATAAGTGGTATTATCCTGAAGGGAAATCGTTCTTTGCACTCAGGGTGGATACAGATTTTGCGCCTGCAGAGAAGGTGGTCTCACTCGAAACATCCCTACAGAAAATAAACCTTAAAGCCACATTCTTTCTTGATGTTCGTGTATTAAAAAATCACTTATCCCCTATCCTTGAAGGCAACCACAGCTTTGGCATCCACTGTTACAACCATACGGTTTATCCCGACAGAAAAAGAAACTACAAAAACATAAAAACAGCAAAGGAACTGGTCGAAAAAGAAGGTATGAGGTTAAAAGGTTTTGCAAGCCCTTACGGTATCTGGCACAGAGAATTTCCCGAAATTTTAGAGGAACTTGGGTTTTCTTACTCATCAGAGTTTTCATATTCCTATGATGACCTTCCCTTCTTCCCCGACCGCAAAAGAAATCTTCTGCAGATTCCTATCCACCCGATATGTATAGAGAGCCTCCTTATGTCAAAACATACAAAAGAAGGAGTAAGGAACTATTTCACATCCCTTATAGAGAGAAACTCTCTTATGGGAGAGCCCACAATAATCTATAGTCACCCTAATGCACTTGTAGAAAATTTTGATATCCTGAAAGAGATTATAGATTACACAAGAGAAAAAGGCGATATCTGGATCACTGATATGGATGAAATAGATGATTGGTGGAGGAAAAGGGGAAGTATCCAGCTATCCGCTATTACAGAGGGCAACATAATAAAGTTCACAGAAAAAATTCCAATTCCCGTTGAGATCATTCTTCCAGACGGAAGACAGACAATATGTAATGTGGACAGGACTGTAGATCTTTCAAAACTCTCTTTCGGTTCCCCGCGGCCAATTTCCTATCCCAAGGAACCGCAGAGGAACAAACTCTGGCTTTTTTT
>PEYP01000006.1 GCA_002774315.1 Candidatus Stahliibacteriota bacterium CG08_land_8_20_14_0_20_40_26 | reverse complement strand
GGCTAATGTCTCGTTACACAAGATAGAAGGTGTTGGTGTAACATATGGTCCCGGGCTGGTTGGTTCTCTCCTAATTGGAATATCCTTTGCAAAATCCATTTCTCTGGCGCTTGAGATTCCATTTATAGGAATAAATCACCTTGAGGCGCATATATTCTCCCTTTTCATAGAAAGAAAGATAAATTCCCCCCTTATAGTTCTCATAACCTCGGGAGGACACACTGAACTTATTTTGATGGAAAGTGAAGGGAAATACAAGGTATTTGGCAGCACGCTCGATGACGCCTGCGGTGAAGCATTTGACAAGGTTGCCGGCATGCTTGGTTTTCCGTACCCGGGAGGTAAGGAGATTGAAAAATTAGCAGAAAAAGGCAGGGGCGATGCTATAGAATTTCCAAGGGCAAAATTGAATGGTTACGATTTCAGTTTCAGCGGATTGAAGACCGCTGTTCTGTATTACATAAGGAAAAATCCTCTATCTAAGAAGAATATTCCTGATATTGCCGCGTCTTTCCAGGAAGCATCTATAGATTCACTTATAATCCCAACACTTATGCTTTCAGAAAAGTTAGATATAAGAACAATCGGTGTATGCGGAGGCGTGGCAAGGAATAAAAGACTAAGAGAAAAACTGAAAGAAAGGGCAAAAGAATGCAGGATAGTTTTCCCATCTCCACAGCTTTGTACGGACAACGGCGCAATGGTGGCAAGGTGTGCAGAATTCCATCTTGAAAGGGGTGAATCTTCGCCATTCTCCCTCAAGGCAGATCCGTCATTAATGTTGTCCACATAAACCCTATAAAAAAGAGACCAAAACAAGACAGTAGGAAATAAGAAAGACGGCGAGAAAATGATAATAAAGTCAGGAGGTTGAAAAAATGACCTCGATCCTCATCATAATATTACTTATCGGAACGGAGTTCAAGGAGAATATCCCGTATAGAAAAGGTGACACACGTGCCGAGGTAGAGATAAAACTCTCAGGGTGTAAGCTTGCTATAAAAAAGGGGAATGAAAACTCTATACTCTCCACTTACATATCGTACGATAAAGAACGCATCTCCCCAAATATGGAATATAAAAGGGAAAAAGGTGTATGCAGGATAAGGCTTTCCTCAGAACAGAAAAATAACTCTATATTTGGCAAGGACTCCGCAGTAGTATATCTTGCACCTCATATTCCACTCTCTCTTCGCATATACACATCCTCTGAAAGCAGAATAGATCTATCGAGTATTAAAGTAGGGAAATTGCATCTTGTTCTCGGTATAGGAAACACCTTTTTATCAATTGATGAATCAAATCCTATAACATGTGAAGAGATAAGGATATACGGCAATATTGCAAGACTGAATACAGAAGGATTGGGGTATCTAAATTTTGAGAGATTCTACTTTGATTTGAACGCAGGCATGGCAACCCTGGACATGACAGGAGTGTATAATGGAAGATCCGATGCGGAGATAAAGATGGGTATAGCAACACTGACACTAATTCTTCCTCCCGAGACAGGGATCAGGCTCAAAACTAAAGGTGTCTTATATACCTCCGCAGAGGGACTCATACGAAAAGACAATTGGTACACCTCAAAAAACTTTGGTAGAACAGACGGCGAACTGCTGATGCACATATACGGTGGGCTGGGAACACTAAAAATAATGTACAAGAAATAAAAATGATTTATAGTATCAAAAAATTACCTTTCCGTCAGCTGACGGATTTCTGTATCCTTCTCTTTCCTCTTTGCCTGTGCGGTGGAAGTATACCACCAAAGACTGTTTCACTTGTCCCTAGTGTGACAGAAATCGTATACGCGCTCGGTGGAGAAAACGCCCTCGTTGGAGTTGTTGATCCTGAAGGGTATCCAGAAGATATTGATAAACCCATAGTGGGAAGATTTTCGTCGCCGAATTTCGAAAGAATATACGCACTTTCTCCTGATATTGTATTCGTTGAGAGTGGTGAACAGGAAAGATTTCAGAAACCTCTCGAAAGTCTCGGTATTGAGGTCATAATTATTACACCAAAGAGTATAGATGAGATATTCGGTGCTATTATAGAGGTAGGAAACATAATCGGCAAAGAAGACGAAGCACTTACACTCGTAGATTCATTGAAAAATGAACTGGAGAAAATCAGGAAATTAGCGAATGTCCGTAAGGAAAAAAGAACCGTATTTTTTGAACTATCTGAAAATCCTCTCATAACCATAGGAAAAAGAAGTTTCATAAACGAGTTGATAGATGAGGCAGGAGGCATAAACATAACATCTGATATAGATTCTCCCTATCCTGTCATCTCACAGGAACTTGTGGTAAACAGTAATCCAGATGTTATCATAATAGCACATGATAATGGCACAGATCCCAAAACACGGATAGGATGGAAGGAGATAGAGGCGGTAAAAAACGGCAGGATTATAGAAGATGTAGATCTGAACCTGCTTTTACGACCTGGACCGAGAGTAATAGAAGGAATAAAGACAATGACATACGCCATCTATGGCGAATTATGACGAGGTAAAATTAACCGCCCACTGCCTGCGGTAGGCAGGTAAGCCTTTGGAATTAAGGCGTAAGCCTTTTATCTAAAATCCTTACGGATTAACTCCAATCTACCTGCCGGTAGACAGGCTTGCTGCACAGTTGTTTTTGCACAACCACTAAAGCTTGCGGCTACTCCTTGTGTCCTACTCTTTACGCCTTACGCTCTACTCAATCTAATAACCTCTGTAGATCCACGTCGGAATAATGACGGATGATATCAAGGGCATCTATTGTCGCCTTCAGAAATGTTCTTATCCCCCTTTCTGAAAATGGTAAGAGAATCCTCTTCAACTCCTCCGTTTTCTTCTCAGTCATGCTGATTTTAAGGAAGGATGCCCTGTATATATCCACAAGTCTGTAAAACATCTCGTCATACGCACTCTTCGGCAATCTCTTCAGTGATATAAATCCCACTCCCCTTTCAAGAAGTTCAAGAATATCATCCCTGTATATGGATGCAACCGTGGGGGTAAATGCAAGTACCAGAAATATACCCGACGGTTTCCTGTAGATATACGGCGTCATACAACTCCTGATTCCTCTGTGTATAACCCGTATCTCCCCAAGATCCTCAACAGTAGCATCTATTACCTCGTCTTTGAAAATTTTCCCCTCAATATTGTCAGGCAAACGGTTCAATGCCGTGAGGGCAAGCCCTCTCAGAAGATTGATTCCCTTTTCCACAGCAACTGTTTTCCACCACAGATGAAACAGCGTTTCTGCCTCATCTATGAGTACAACAAGTCCTTTCTTGCCCAGTTTCCTTGAAGCCCAACCAAGAGAGCTCAAAATATAACAATAATTATCCGCCGATGTGGAAAATGAAGGGAGCAATGGAAGTCTTCTTGTCTTTTTGCTCTTTGATAACCACCATCTGGGATTAGGTTCGCCTTCTATCCAGTCCCAGAGTCCTTCATCTACAGTATTCATATCCTCAAATGGACAAAAGAATCTGTTATCCTTAAGGATATCACTCTTGATAACCTCTGATACGAAATCCCGGAATCCCTTTTCTTTGCCGTTTCTGTAAAGAAATGACGATGTGAGCTCTCTATATACTCTTCTTGGTTTATACGGCGTAACATCGAATGGGTCCAGAGAAGCCTTGCTTACTGCAAATCCCGCATTTAATGCACAAAGATATATGTAATCAAGGAAGTGGGTCTTTCCCGCACCGTATTCACCTTCTACTATCATACATCCCCCTCCATTCTTTCCTGCCCTCAAAAGGGCATTGTTTATCTTCTCTACCTCTTCTTCCCTGCCATATGTAAAATCAAGAACACTCCTATGCGGCACGATACCGAGTTTGAATGCCTCCAGTATCTTTCTTTTTCCGTAGTCACCAATTCTGGGAGGCCTCTTCACAACCGGCGTTCTAATTTCTCTTTTTCTGTCTATTGACAGTCTGGAGACTGGAATCCACACGGTTATTCCTATACGGAAGTGAACAAGGAGCTCCTGTCCGTTCCACCTCTCCCCCAGAACCTCACCCTTGCCGAAGAATGGATGGGTCACACTTTTAATATTCTTCTTTGTCTGATATCTCTCTATCCCCATTTTCTATTGATTTTATACTTCCCCTTATAAGTGCCTCTGCGAGTTTTTCGTTTAAAATCCTGCGGGGGTCGCTTCTCAGTGAATGTAATGCCTGAATAAAGGTTTTTACAAATATCCTGCGATACCCAATATCCCCGTACCTCTCCCTGTAACTCACCTCTGCAAGAACCTCTGCTGAATGCTTGATAGCGTAGTCATTAATATCCATACTATAGGCATTCTTATACAATTTTCCCAATCTTTCTCCAACTGTTCTTAAAAAATCGGTAGGCTCCATACCAATCTGCTCGAGATCTATCCTCACACCCGACGGATTTATTGTAGAGAATATTCCCTCAAGCCGCTGTTTTAATGCCTCATATACATCTCCTTGTTTGTCAAGAAGTTGATATACATCTGGAATTGCATAAAGCACCATAGAACTCGGGAATCTTGAATTGCCACACTCATCTATGAGCTGACGGAGATTGTCAAGTGCTCTTTTCTCCGCCTTTGAACCGGCTATTGATACTGCCCGTTCTGCCTCATCAAACAGGAGAACGATACCTGAATACCCTATAAGTCTCATAAATTGAAGAAGAGAACGAAGAAGCCTGAATGCAGTCTGTTGCGTGAGGTTTTCAGTGACGCCAAATCTGGATAAGTCCTCTATAGACTCTCCGGTGAACCATCTAATAATATCACTGAATTCTTCCTCATCTCCTTTATCTAATGCTATGAAACTATGCTTTATCCCGAGAAGAAAGCTCGTGCTCTCAATTCCGGATAGCCCTTTCAAATATTCATCCTTCTCTTCTCTGCCTCCAAGTTTCTCGGATACATCTGCATACCACACCCGTAAGAGCGCTTCAATACCTCTATCTGTGGGGTTCACAAGACTCTCAAAAGACGATGGAGGACAAGTGAGATTTTGGACAATTCTCTTATAGACAAGATCGAGTCTGTCAAATGGGCATTCCGTAGGAGAGAGGGGAATATAACTCACTACATATCTACACTGCCATGCAAGATCTCTGACACAGTATAAAAAGTGTGTTTTCCCACCACCGTATGAGCCAACAACAAGTTTAAATGTGGACATTCCCATCTTAAGAATCGAATCCAGATATTCGTTCTCAAGGACAGAGAGATATGGCTCAAGCCCAACGGTAAATGAATCCAACCCAAACTCCGGAGGGGTTCCAGACTCACCCAGTCTAAATATAATAGCCTTTGCAATGTTCGGTTTTATACTCATAACGAGGTCAATGTCTAATTTCTAATGACAAATGTCTAATCAATGTCTAATGCCAGAATGTCCAATGATCTCTTGGTATCTATCCTTTGCCTTTTGCTGTGGGAGATTCCTACCTTTGGAGATCAACTTGTGGGAGAGATCTCCCTGCCTACCGTCAGGCAGGCCGACCTCGATTATCGGCACCAGGCCATACGGCTCATATGCGAGATGTCTCTCACACATATTTGGTCATTAGTCATTGGGATTTGATTAGACATTAGAAATTGGTCATTAGTCATTTTTAAGGCGTTATCTGGGATAAATTCTGGTGTTCTTGGTGCCTTAGTGGTTGTTTCTTACGTTAACTGTTGAAAAAATCAAGTATTTTGATTATCGTCTCCTTCAATCTGTCTCTTGGAACCACTGCGTCCAGTAGCCCATGTTCCAACAGGAATTCCGCTGTTTGGAAACCGGCTGGCAGTTCCTCCCTTACAGTATCCTTTATAACTCTTGGCCCTGCAAATCCTATCAACGCACCCGGCTCTGCAACGACTATGTCTCCAAGCGACGCATAGGATGCCATAACACCGGCTGTTGTGGGATTTGTTAATACACTTATATAGGGAATTTTCGCATCTGCAAGAAGATTCAGTGTAGCAGATGTTTTAGCCATTTGCATAAGCGATAGTATGCCCTCCTGCATCCTTGCCCCTCCTGACGCACATACTACAACGAGGGGAATTTTCTTATTTATCGCGTGAAGGATGGCCAATTTTACCTTTTCTCCTACTACAGATCCCATGCTTCCACCTCGGAAATAGAAGTCCATACAGGAGAAAACAACGCTGTGATGCCCAATCTTCGCCTCTCCAGATATTATAGCGTCTTTTAACCCTGTCTTCCTGTGGTCCTTTTCAAGCTTCTCGATATAGTCCTCAAACCCGAGCGGATTTGCAGGAGAAAGTTCAGAAAAGAGTTCCTTAAATTCATCCGTCAATATGGATATATATTTCTTTGAGTCTATTTTAAAATGGTATCCACACTTTTCACATATCCATAGCCTCTTTGCAAGTTCTTTTCTGTAAAGTATCTCCCCACATGAATCACATTTAATCCAGAGTCCGTCTGGAATCTCTTTCTTTACTTCGGGCCTTGGTTTTTTTCGTCGAAAAAACATAATTCTTATATACTACCCTTGGTAGATAAAATTCTATAGGGATGTCATGTACCTGTGGCGGGTTAGTACAAATTAATGTAGATGATCATACTATATACTGTTAGTCTGGCAAAAGATTTAATAAGAACCGGTTCTGTGTCCCAACTTACATTTTGCTCTTTTATCACGAGTCCACCAGTACCCTTAATTCGATTACTCCTGAGGGGTTACGGTCAGCAATAGGCTTTCCGTCTCCGTCAAATCCGATTATACCGTATATCCTTGCCACACTATCTCCGGGTGGAATATAACAACCATAAGCAAGTCCACCAGACATTCCCCTCATCCTGCCGTTTTTTGAGTCCTCGTTTGTCTCTTTCGGTTCCTCCTTGAAGTCGTAGGTGAATATTATCACATCCCCTTCGGTAATTGTGGTATCTCCCTCAGGTAAAAGCACGATCTCGGGGAAATGAATCTCCTCGTTCGTGTAAGGATTTATAATTTCCTGACCAAGTATGGAAAGATATTCCTGTATCTGGAAAGCAGTTGTAGGAAAGGTACCCACATTGTAAGCGGCGTAGTTCTCCACTGCAGCCTTCAATGTATACATATTACTATAAACAGTATAATCATTTGTAGTTCTTTTTGCGGCAGTATATTGCGGTCTGCCCAGTAGATATACCAGTAAAATAATAAGTATAACTATCAGGATTTCCAAGAATGGAA
>PEYP01000152.1 GCA_002774315.1 Candidatus Stahliibacteriota bacterium CG08_land_8_20_14_0_20_40_26 | reverse complement strand
TTCTCGTTTCGGAAGGTGTAGCTATTTCATCATATATGATACCGAAACGGGAGAAACTGAAAGTATCCAAAATGTGGGTTCAGGTGCTATGGGGGGCGCTGGCGTCCTATCTGCACAGACTATAATAAACAAAGGTGTCGATGTTCTGATTACAGGAAATGTAGGTCCAAATGCATTTCATACACTTACTGCTGGCGGTATAAAGATATACGGAAGCGCAACTGGAACAGTAAGTGAGGCGATAAAGAAGTATGAAAAGGGAGAATTGAACGAGTTATCCAACGCATCGGTACCTCTACATTTTGGTATGGGCCACTGATTCCACTGATTGAGAAAAGCCATGGATTTCACTGAATCTGTGAAAATCCGTGCAATCTGTGGCTATCTTTGATTTAGTATAAATAGGAGGCTAAAATGAAGATAGCGATATCAACAGATGGTGAATATGTATCTCCGCACTTTGGAAGGTGCCCCAGTTTCACGATAATAGAGATTGAAGACGAAAAACTTCTCAAAAGAGAGATTATTAATAATCCTGGACATAGCCCTGGATTTCTGCCTCAATTCCTCTCTGAAAGAGGAATTAAATATCTCATTGCAGGCGGTGTTGGGAGAAGGGCGACAGGGTTCTTCAGGGAAATGGGGATAGAGACCATCGTTGGAGTGACAGGGAAAATAGATGATGTGATAGATAAAATACTCAAAGGAGAGCTTGAAGGAGGTGAAAGTCTCTGTAAACCAGGAAGGGGAAGGGGCTACGGAATTGAAAAGGACGAGTGCGACCATTCAGAATAATTAGACACAGATTGACGCAGATTGACACAGGTTAAATTTATTTTTGATTTACTGGAGATGTTTAGAGATGGTACCACAGATTAAAAGAAAATTCCAAATCCTAATTTCTAAATCCTAAATAATTTCTAAATTTAAATGTTCCAAATCCCAAACCTCGTCAGGGTTGGAAGTGTTTGTGTAATACCGTTTTGGGGTTTGGAAATTGGAATTTGTTTGAGATTTAGTGCTTGGGATTTAGGATTTTTGGGGGGGTGATTTGTATGCCGAGAGGTAATGGAACAGGACCAATAGGTGGAGGTCTGGGTGGTAAAGGTGGCGCAGGAGGGGGTCGTATGGGTGGTAACCGGCCCGGTGCGGGTGCCGGTGGTTATTGTGTATGCCCTTCCTGCGGAACCAGAATTCCTCACAAAAGAGGTATTCCTTGCTATCAAGAGACCTGTCCAAAGTGTGGAACAAAAATGGTAAGAAAGTAGTCTCAAGGAAGTTATGAAATAAACCACAGAGAACACAGAAGTAAAGCTAATTCTCTGTGTCCTCTGTGGTTAAGTCTTTAACGAGAATAAGGAGGTTTATGTTTCGCGTACTTTTCCAGTTTGGTGGAGTTACTATCACCACTTATGGTGTGATGCTTGCCATTGCATTCATCGCGGGGATTATTCTTGCAGAGAGAAGAGGAATAAGATATGGTGTCCCAAAGGATACAGTTGGCAATCTCTCTTTGCTTATCCTTCTTGGTGCGATTGCTGGTTCCCGTGCATTCTATGTACTTACCCATCTGTCTGATTATAGTGGGGAGTGGCAGAGGGCATTCTATGTGTGGGAAGGAGGGCTTACATTCTATGGGGGAGTGATTCTTGCGTTTCTTTTGTGTGTAATATGGGTGAGAAAAAAGGGATTGTCATTTGGCAAACTTGCAGATACCATAGCACCATCACTTGCTCTTGGAATTGGTATAGGCAGGATTGGATGTTTTTTGAATGGATGTTGTTTTGGAAAGCCATCAAATTTCGGTGTGGTCTTTCCTCTCGATTCCCCCTGTGCATGGGAACTGGGTGTTGGGGTGAGAGTTCACCCAACGCAACTCTATTCATCTTTTGCAGGATTTTGTATATTTGGAATCTTGCTCCTCTTGGAAAAGAAGAAAAAATTCAGCGGCGAACTCCTCGTATGGTTCTTTCTCCTTTACAGTCTATGGAGGTTTTCTATAGATTTCATAAGATATTACTCTCCGTCGGCATATATATTTCCAAATATAACTAACAACCAGGTAGTATCTGCAGTTGTATTTATCCTATCGCTAATAGTAATGATACATTGGAGGAAAAAGCCATAGAAAGGGAATAGTGTATGATTATTTCTATCGCGAGCGGTAAGGGTGGAACCGGTAAAACCACTATAGCAACCAGTCTCGCGTTCTATCTGAGTATTAATGGAGCAAATGTAGTGTTTTTGGATTGTGATGTGGAAGAGCCAAACTCGGCTCTTTTTTTGAAACCCGGTATAGATAAATCCCAAACGGTTGATATTCCCGTCCCCGCTGTTGATTTCAAAAAGTGCACATATTGTGGTAAATGTGCAGAGGTATGCGCATATCATGCTATTGCTGTGGCGAAAAAGACCGTATTGGTCTTTACCGAATTATGCCATGGATGTGGTGGATGTGCTCTCTTTTGTCCGGAAGGCGCCATATCAGAAGTTGGCAGGGATATAGGAGTGGTGGAGGAAGGCGATGCTTTTGGGATCAGGTTTATTCAGGGACGATTGAGCATTGGAGAACCCATGGCAGTTCCCCTGATAAGGGAGGTAAAGAGGTGTGGGATAGAGGGGAGTGACGGGGTTATCATAATTGATGTTCCTCCCGGTACATCCTGCCCCGTGATTGAATCGATAAAGGGAAGTGATTTTGTAATTCTTGTCACAGAACCTACACCATTCGGGTTGAATGACTTACGACTGGCAGTCGAGACAGTGAAAAAACTGGACATAGATTTTGGTGTAGTTATCAATCGTTCAGATATAGGTGACAAAGAGGTTGAGGACTACTGCAAAGATGAGAACATTCCGATTTTAGCAGAGATTCCATATAGCAGGGATATAGCAGTTCTCTATTCCTATGGAGTTTCGATGGTGGTTGAGGGTGAAAAATATAGAAAAATCTTCCGCAAGATATGGGAGACAATAAAAAAACTTAAATCAGGACAATCTTGGCCAATCGTAGGAGAGGAAGATGTTTAGGCAGATAGTAACGGAACTTAGAAGACACGCCCCATTTACTGCTTTTGGAGCACTTACGGGAATTGTTATAATGGTTATAATAATTCTTGGTAGTGTACTTCCTCAGGTTTCCAAAGTTTCCCCAATATTTTTTTACATCTTACATCCAACTCATGTGTTCTTAAGTGCAATTGTAACTACAGCAATGTACAAACTACACAGGCCTAAGTGTAGAGTTCTTGCGGCGATTGCGATTGGTTACATTGGCTCGATTGGAATAGCTACATTGAGCGATTCGATAATTCCTTATATAGGTGAATCGCTACTTAATCTACCCAATAGAGGGATTCATATAGCTTTCGTAGAGAAACCGTTGTTAACAAATCCTGTATCATTTTTGGGTATTGCAGTTGGTTTCTTAAGACCAACAACTAAATTCCCACATTTTGGGCATGTGTTTATCAGCACATGGGCATCGTTATTTCATATCATTATGGCAATAGGTCAAACAATAAATTGGATTGTAATTGTTGCTATCTTTTTATTTTTATTCCTTGCAGTTTGGATTCCCTGTTGTACAAGTGATATAGTATTCCCCCTCTTGTTTGTGAAGAAAGGCAGTAATTGAAAGTAATCCTGTGTGAGGAGAGGGACCCTGTATGGGTTAAAGATTCCAATCTTACATTTGGTCTTGGCACAAGGCTTTGTATCCTTGGATTATAGGGAAAAAATGGGTAAACGGGGGCTGAAGACGCTGGTTGTTATTTTATCGGTCTTTGCGGGGACTTACGGCAGTCTCGTGGGCATCTACCGTTTGGAGAACTGGGCTGTGTTTCTTTTTGGGTTAGTTCTACTTGGTCTTACATTATGGCTTGTATTGAGATCAATCAGAGGGTTGAATAAACAGGGGGCCAATTATTGTGGTATATTTGCGGGGATATTCCTCTGGGGGTTTCTGGGTGAGGTTATGGAGCATCTGGAAATACTGGAAATTGCCTATTGGAATTTTCTCCCTTTATTAGTAACATTAACATTTTTCACGATTCTCGTGGGTATCAAAAGGTATCTTCCGCATGGACTGATGCTTACCCTCGCAACCTTCAACAGCATCTGGTTCCTGCACTTTATCATGATAAATCAATATAATTTTCTTGGACGATATCACTTTTCAACCTATCCATCCTGTATCCTGTTTCTGTTACTGTCGTTGTTTTTTGGCTTCAGAATGGTAAAAGCAAAAGGGATTTCAGAAAATATGGCATACTCTTTGGGACTACTTCTATCAGCCTGGACCGTTCTTGAATATATGTGGGGATGGAGACTCATCCCCGGGCCATGGATGCTTTAAAGAGAGATAGTGGATTTAACTAAGTGTTAAATATTCACTTTAAGATATAAGGAAATTATTCATAAAGTGATTCTGTGTTGAAAGAGATGAAGCAGATAGTCGTTATAAGCGGAAAGGGGGGCACAGGTAAAACAATTATAACTGCCTCATTTGCTTCCCTATCAAATAATGCTATTGCAGCAGATTGTGATGTTGATGCCGCAGACCTGCACCTTTTGCTTCATCCCGAAATAAAAGAAAGGCATAGATTCAAAGGGCTACCAAAGGCAGAAATAAGCCAGGATAGATGTACTGGATGTGGAAGGTGCTATGATGTATGCAGGTTTGATGCGGTGCAGAAAAAACATAACTGCGAAACCGCAGCACCGCAAAACCAAACCACGCACTTCTTTATAGACCACCAATCCTGTGAAGGATGCAAGGTCTGTTATTATGCCTGCCCGGAGGATGTAATAACTATGAGAGAGAACGTCTCTGGAGAGTGGTATGTATCTGAAACAAAGTATGGACCTATGGTTCATGCAAGGTTGGGCATAGCAGAGGAAAACTCTGGAAAGTTGGTCACGATTGTAAGGGAAAATGCAAGATCAATTGCAGAAAAGAGAAATCTCGATTTCGTGATTGTAGATGGCCCACCTGGTATTGGCTGTCCAGTAATTGCGTCGCTATCCGGCGTTGATATTGCGCTTGTGGTCACAGAACCCACACTCTCCGGAATTCACGATATGGAGAGGGTTATAGATGTTGCGAGACACTTTGGTGTCGAAACGGCATGTATAATAAATAAATATGACATAAACCTGGAGAACTCCAAGAGTATTGAAAACTGGTGCAATAAAAATAAAATACCCGTTCTGGGAAAGATTCCTTTTGATAATTCAGTTAGTGAATCAGTAGTGAAAGGTGTTCCTATCGTGGAATACACGGAAAGTGAGGTGACATGGGTGATAAAGGGGATTTGGCAAGAGATACTAAAAACAAAGGAAAAATGATATATGAGGGAAAGTAAGAAACAGCCAAAGGTAGTGGTATTCAGTACGCCTGCCTGTCCCTGGTGTGGCAGGGTGAAATTGTATCTGAGGCAAAGGGGTATAAAATTCAAGGATATCGATGTCGCAAAAGATAAAACCGCTGCAAGAGATATGGTGAGAAGAACCGGTCAGATGGGCGTTCCTGTTCTTTTGATTGGTTCACGCCCCATTGTTGGTTTCAACAAGCCCTTAATTGACCATTTATTAGGACTCAAATAAAAGGGAGGAAAATATGGCTGAAGAAAAGGTGAAGTCTCTAAATGATTCTTCCTTTGAGCAGGAGGTTCTGAACTCAGATATTCCCGTTTTGGTTGACTTCTGGGCACCTTGGTGTATGCACTGTAAAATTGTTAGCCCCATTATAGAAGAACTTGCCAATGAATATGAGGAAAGGGTTAAATTCTGTAAGATGAATGTAGATGTCGATGGTCCCAGCACCGCAAGAGGATACGGGATAATAGGTATTCCGACGCTTATCATATTTAAAAATGGAGAGATAGCGGACAATATAATTGGGGTAGTTCCAAAGCACAATATCGCAACAAGGTTAGATAAGGTATTAGGTGTTTTATAGACCCGGAAAGACTGCTTAATGACCCCTTTCTGGGTACTGTCAAAAATAATATGAAAGGATATGAAAGAAACCACACCTGCCTACCGTCAGGCAGGGAGGTCACAGAGAGAAAATTAATTCTCTGTGTTCTCCAGACAATGATTTATATGATTTCACAGGGATTGAAAGAGAACTTAAGAGAATTAGATATTTTTAGAAAAAAGAATCTCTTCCAATCTCTTTGAATCCCTGTTTTAACTTATAAATTTCAATGTACAAAGGTTGAAAGAGGGGATAAAAAGATTAGTTTTGTAGAGGTCACAGAGGGGAGGCATAAGACTCTTTTGCAAATCTTTAATTAATAAAAATCTCTGTGCTCTCTGTGGTTAGTTTTTTGACAATACTTCTTTCTGAGGAAGGAGAGATTATGTTAAGACATATTGGATTATAGTACAAAAGTAAAGAAGATGCAGAGACCTTTTTCAATAAAATATAACATGGCAAGAACTGAACCATTTGAAAAGTATGCATTACAATACGAAGATTGGTTTGAGAGGAACAAATTCGTTTACCAATCAGAGCTTTTAGCAATAAGGAAACAACTGCCAAAAAGTAACAATGGTATTGAAATTGGTGTAGGAAGTGGCCAATTTGCAGCACCATTAGGCATTAAGGTCGGTATTGAGCCCTCAAAGGAGATGAGGGAAATTGCTCAAAAAAGAGGCATTGAAGTCATTGGCGGTATAGCTGAAAACCTTCCTTTTGACGACTTACAGTTTGAGTTTGCATTAATGGTTACTACGATTTGCTTTGTAGACAACATAGGACTTACATTTAGAGAGGCATACCGAGTATTAAAACCCGAAGGATATTTAATAATAGGATTTATAGATAAGAACAGCCCGATTGGGGAATTATATCGGCAGTATAAAGAAAATAGTGTATTTTATAAAATAGCTACCTTCTATTCAGTTGACGAAGTTGTCCATCACTTGAAAAAAGCAGATTTCAAAAATTTCAGTTTTACCCAAACGATTTTCCATAATTTGGCAGAGATAAGAAATGTTGAGCCAATAAAGAAAGGTTATGGGGAAGGCTCGTTTGTTGTGGTCAGGGCAATGAAAGTATAAGTCTTAAAGGCATCTCATAGAACTTATCGGGCTATCTGTTGCCGTAGGAATAATGTAGGCTATAAAAGTATGTTATTGCCAATGATAGGAAAAATACTTTACAATCCAATACAGCAATTCTATAGCAGAATGCAGTAAAAGAAAGGTTGTAGGAGATGGAAGGAATTTCTGATGTCAGTTTTATGAAATTGCAGTGATTCAAGAGTAAGAAAATTATGGAGAACAATGTTAAAAAATGGCTGAGGGGAGAGGGAGAGGCATTTTTAAAGGATATTGGTATTAGAAAAGGTCAAACCATATTGGATTTTGGTTGTGGAGTGGGTCATTACACGATTCCAGCTGCAAAAGTGACAGGAAAGGAGGGCAAAGTATATGCGATCGATAAAGATATGGATGCTTTGCAACAGTTGATGCAGAGAGCAAAATCTGAAGGATTTAAAAATGTTGTGCCAATAAAGACATCGGGAGAATTGAAAATCAATCTGGAGAACGAATCTGTTGATGTAGTCCTACTTTACGATGTTTTACACTATATGGATGTGAAAGAGAGAAGGAAAATATATGATGAGGTCTATAGGATTTTAAAATCCGATGGATTCTTTTCAGTTTACCCCAAGCACCTTAAATCAGATGGGGCTTTATGGAATCTTTCAGGTATGGAATTGGAAGCTATTGTGAAAGAGATAAAACGCGAAAAATTTTATTTTGAGAGGAAATTCTTCAAAAGTCTTATACATGATGATAATTACGATAAAGGATATATATTAAAATTTAAAAAGGAGAGAGAAGGGAATTGAACTTAATTCTTTGGAATGCTTGGGGTTAAACGATATAAAAATTCGTATGACCCGCCCCGTTAGAATGAATTTTCTAACGGGGTGAATGCAATTCGTGGTTAAAATTTTTTTCTTGATCGTATAGGAAACTATACATTGACAGGGATTTAAAGAGATCGAAAGAGATTTTTGAAAATCTTTTCTATATTCCTATGCAAGTATAAATATATTCCAAATTTTAGATTTTTTTTCTTGACGTTTCTGTGGAAAAGGCATTTAAAGGAGATAGTATGCAGTTCGGATATAGAAGAGGAGGGGGTAGGGGAAGGGGTAGAGGAATGGGAAGAAGTATAGGGAGAGGTATGGGAATGAATATGCCTTATTGGGCCCCTTTCAAGCCTGCCCCCACCACAGTTATACCGAAGATTGACAAAGAGAAATGCACAGGATGTGGGAAATGTGAAGAGGCATGCAGTTTTGGTGCTATATCCATAGTAAATAAAAAGGCTGTGATAGACCCTGCTCTTTGCAGAAATTGTGGAGTATGCATACCAGCCTGTCCTTTTAATGTAATATCATAACCACAGAGGTTTTATTCTCTCTTAACTATCTATATTGAAGACACGCTATGTTTTCCGTTCTCTGTGGTTTTTTTTCTTGATCGCATAATAAAGTATACAACAAGTCATAGTGTCGAGTATGTGTCAGGTGGAGATTGCTTCGGCTTCGCCTCGCAATGACATTACCCCTGACAACCACAATAATAAAGAGATCATGGGTAATCTGCGTTTATCCCTGCCTGACGGCAGGCAGGTGCGTCCAATTTTTTTCTTGACTTTTTTAAAGAAATGTGTTATAACAATAACAGCATTATTGTATATCGGATTTCAAGAGTTCTATATAATGCGCAATGCTTTTTAAAACCATTAGGGGCTACATGTGGCGAATGGTTATCCCGGTTTTTCTTCTCCTTGCCTGTTCCAATAGCAAAGAGAAACCGAAAGAGAAGGGTGAGATAAAGAAGAAATCTACCTTCATTGAGGTCGCAGATTTCACACTTTCCACACTTGATGGTGACACGATGGCACTCAGCGATTTCAAGGGAAAGGTGATCATTCTGGACTTCTGGGCAACCTGGTGTGCGCCCTGCAGGGTAGAAATACCAGGATTTGTAGAACTACAAAGGGAATATGGAGAAATGGATTTGCAGATACTGGGAGTTTCACTCGATGGAGGAAGGAAAGAGGGTATAGTAGAGTTCTGTGAGAGATATTATGTAAATTACCCGATACTTATGGACAATGGTGAGGTAGCAAGAAAGTTTGGTGTGACAGCAATACCAACCACATATATCATTGATAGGGACGGGAATTTCGTTAAGAAGTATGTGGGAGCAAGGGGAAAGGAGGTATTCAAAAGCGACATTGAGGAGCTTTTAAGATAAAAAGAAAATCAAAAATCAAAATGTGGAATGTGAAATGTGAAATGTGAAATGTGGGAGGTGGGAGGACATTAAACATCAAACATTCAACATTTAACATTAAACAATTTCTTGGCCATGGATTATGATATAATAATCATAGGAGGGGGACCCGCGGGTCTGACCGCGGGTATCTATGCTTCAAGGGCAAGGCTCAAGACCCTGCTTTTGGAAAAGAATATTACAGGTGGTCTTGCTGCAACTACCGATAAACTGGAAAACTATCCCGGTTTTCCAGACGGTATAAGTGGAATGGACCTGCTCGAGAGGATGAGAAAACAGGCAGAAAGATTTGGAACTGAAATAAAGGAATTTGAGGAGGTTCGGGATGTAAAACTCTTAAATAAGAGGATAGAAATAACTACGGTGCAGGGGAAATATTCTGCCCTCTCGGTGATAGTGGCATCCGGGAGTGAACCAAAGAAATTGAATGTGCCAGGGGAGGATAAATTTTACGGCAGGGGTGTCTCCTACTGTGCGACTTGTGATGGACCACTCTTTGGAGAGAAGGATGTGGCGGTAGTGGGATGTGGGAACTCCGGATTACAGGAAGGAGAGTTTCTCCTGAAGTTTGTGAAAAGTGTGACATTTGTGGAATTTCTACCTTATATGACTGCAGAAAAAATCCTCCAGGAGAGACTAAAAAACCGCAAGAACACAAGATTTCTTCTCAACCACAAGCTGGTAAGGATAAGTGGAGAAGAGAAGATTAACTCCATTGTTGTAGAAAACCGTGGAAACGGAAAAGAGAAAGAGATTTCGGTCTCCGGTGTATTTGTTTATGTGGGTCTCAACCCAAACTCTCGCTTCTTGAGAGGGGTTGTGAAACTTGACAAATTGGGTTTCGTTGTAACCAATATAAAGATGGAGACATCCATACCTGGCATATTTGCTGCGGGTGACATATGCTCCAAGGATGTTCGTCAGGTATCCACTGCGGTGGGAGAGGGAACACTCGCAGCGATTGCCGCTGAGAAATATATACAAGGTGGTTAATGTTATATTTATCGGGAGGAATTATGAAGAGAGATATAACTGCCCTTCTTAAACTCGGGGAAAGTGCGATATCAAACAAACATATAAGGAAATTTCTCATAAACAATATAGAGAAGCGTATCTACGGGGATCTGATAGAGAAAAATCCCGATGATAGACCCGTCAAGGTACAGGATGATAAGTATGTTCTTGCAAAGGCTCTTCTTCACTCCATAGACAATGCATTCGACAGGGGGCATATGTCAAAGGGATGTGCAAGGGGGCTGATCCAGATATTTCTTGGTAATGTCTTCTTCGGGGGATTTTACAAGAGGAGAGAATTCATAGAGAAATACGGGTTTAAGCCACCGATGTTTATCACCATTGCACCCACAAAGGTCTGCAATCTGAAATGTAAGGGATGTTATGCAAATGCCGCTTATGAACCGAAAAAGTTGAGTTACGATACATTTGATAAAATATTAATGGATGCCAAGGAGTCGTGGGGAGCAAACTTCTTTGTGATATCGGGTGGAGAACCGCTTATGTATGAGGACGACGGAAAAAACTTGCTTGACATTGCAAGGGTACATAATGACTGTTTCTTCCTTATGTATACAAACGGGACACTCATAGACGGAGCAATGGCAAAAAAACTCGCGCAGGTTGGAAATATAACGCCCGCCATATCCGTTGAGGGATTTGAAAGAGAGACCGATGATAGAAGGGGAAAAGGCGTTTTCAGAAAGATACTTTCCGCAATGGATAATCTGAGAAATAATGGAGTTCCTTTCGGCATCTCGGTTACCGTGACCAAAAATAATGTGGGGCTTATCTCATCAGACGAATTCATCGAATACTATTTTAAGGAACAGCATGCAATATATGGATGGTATTTCCACTATATGCCCATAGGTAGGGGGCATACACTGGACATGCTTCCCACTCCAGAAGAGAGGGTGGAACTTCTGCGGAGGGAGTGGAGAGTGGTAAGAGAAAAGGATATTTTTCTCGTGGACTTTTGGAATTCCGGGACAGCGTCAGATGGATGTATATCTGCGGCAAGAGGGGGTGGATACTTCTACATAGACTGGGATGGCAATGTATGTCCCTGCGTATTCGTGCCCTACTCGGAGGATAACATAATTGAGTTATATAAAAGGGGTAAATCGCTGGAGAATGCCATAAATTCAAAACTATTTGCAAAAATAAGGCGTTGGCAGGCGGGTTATGGTTATGAGAGACCGAGAAACGAGGTTGGAAACTGGCTGCGACAGTGTCCGATAAGAGACCACTATGACACGATGTATAAAATACTGAAAGAGACGAATGCAAAGCCGATAGACACCTCGGGAGAAGAAATACTGAAAGACGAAAAGTACAGAAAGGGGCTCGTGAGATACGGTGAGCATATAGAAGAACTCACAAAGGATATATGGGAGAAGGAGTACCTTTCACGGGACAAGAACACCTAACGGGGGGGGGGTAAAAATCTCCTGCAATTCTTTATTACTCTATAATTCTCTGTGGTTCCCCTGTTAAATAAAGTACCAGAGATGAGTACTTATACTTAATTTTGTAACTATTTAACAGGGTGGATTTTGGCTCATGACCATTTAGTGTGGTAGTGGGTGTTCTTTGATATTTTAAGCTTGACAAGCACCACTTAGACCTTTATAATCTTATAAATTACATTAAGATCATACACTAAAAGGGAAGGTTAACCATGCTTTAGACCAGATAAGTAAGACATTGTAGAGGGCATATAAGAAACGGGGTGGAAGAAAGAGGTTCGTATATCGCATTAGGTGGCTTTTATTAAAGGGAAGAGAGAGGCTTTCTGAGAGTGAGAAGAAGAGATTGGACTATGTATTGAGCAGGGCACCATTATTGTATAGGGCTTACGATCTCAAAGAGATGTTCAGGGATCTATATAGAGTTTGTGAGAACTACAAGGATGGTAGAGGATGTATGGAATGTTGGTGTGATATGGGTGATACGGTTAATGTAGCGCCCTTCAAGAAGGATGTATCCGGGATGGTAAGGAAATGGATTCACCCCATATCTCTATATTTTGAACATAGAGTCACCAATGGTTATACGAAAGGGATGAATAACAAGATAAAGGTGGATAAGCGGATGGCTTATGGCTACCTGTCTACCGACAGGTAGATAGGAATTTTGAGAATCAGCGGATTAGAATATTGACCAAATGTGGGTAAATTAGCAGTTACCTGTTTACCGACAGGTAGATATGAATGCTAAAAGAATTTACCGTTGAGTATAAAACTCTTATTCACTATACCTATATGTGTTGTTTGCTGGATTGAACCTCAAAAGTGGGTAAAGATTTTGCTTGACATAATTACGAAAATAGTGTATAATATCAAGATGGATATTTACGAGATTATATAAGGTCTATATAATCTCCACACTTAGTGGTTAAGAACCTAAATTTTTAAGGTATACTATAAGTAGAAATTATGCCTAAAAAACAAACTAAACAAGTTAAATCGGTTGAGGCCATGTCGCGTTCAGAGCTTATTAAGCAAATTGGAAAAGAGCGCGATTCTTCTGTAATCACCTATGTGACGGGTGACCGCCCCAATTTCAGTACTAAAATTGGGGACGATGTTATTCCTATTCTCTTCCGTCACCTTGAGTTAATAGGGAAAAGAGATAATATTGACCTATTTCTTTATACTCGTGGCGGCGATATGGTCGTTCCGATTAGGATTGTCAAACTCATTAGGAATTATTGTAAGAAATTTGGAGTAATTGTAGCATACAGGGCGCATAGCGCTGGTACATTGATTGCTCTCGGCGCTGATGAAATTGTAATGAGCAAGTTAGGAGAATTAACGCCCGTAGACCCAACCACAGAACATCCATTTAATCCCAGGGATCCTGTGGACCAAAGAAAAGTTATTCCCATCAGCGTTGAAGATATTACTTCTTATCTGCTTTTAGCAAAAGATAAAGGAAATGTAAAAGAGGATAAAATGGTTGAAATTTATGATAATCTTACTAAACACTCGTATCCCGACCCTAAACATCTTCACCCGTTAGCATTGGGTAATGTTTATCGGGCCCAAAGAATGATTAGAATTTTGGCCCAGCGATTGTTAGGTTTACATATGGACACAGAGAAAGAAAGCAATAAAAAGGCGGTAGAAAAAATCGTTAAGGAAATTACTAGCGATATATGTGTACATAACTATCCTATTTACAGAGATGA
>PEYP01000038.1 GCA_002774315.1 Candidatus Stahliibacteriota bacterium CG08_land_8_20_14_0_20_40_26 | reverse complement strand
CTATATACAGACAGTTCTTCGAAAATCCAGATGCATTTGGCACAGAAGAAAGGGATTATTTGATGGAAAGGTTTTGCAGAGCTAAGAATTTTCTAAGGGCGATTGAACAGCGGAAGGAAACAATTCGTATGATTGCTGAGTATATCAAAAATAAAGACTCCTGTTTCCTGTTAGGTGACGAGCTACCCGACCTCATTACTGAGAAGGAGGTAGCACAGTATGTTGGAGTAAATGTGTCCACCGTATCAAGGGCGATAAAAGACAAGTGGATTGATACACCGAAAGGTATGTTTAAGTTTTCTTATTTCTTCTCCCACGGAAGAAATGTGGAATATCACAGGATTCTATTATTGATACAAGATATGGTTAAAAAAGAGGACAAGAAGCACCCTCTGTCGGACGAATTGATTGCCCAGCGCCTTAAAAAGTATGGGTTAAATATTGCCAGGACAACCGTCGTGAAATACAGAAAAATCCTTAATATCCCATCGTCCTCAAAGAGGAGAATTCCCAGATGACGGAATACCTCAAATCTGCTCATTTCAGATATTCTTCAAAAAATCTCCAACCTTCTCGGCGTCAAGGCATTCACTATCAATCCGTTTTAATATTTTCTCAATCTTTTCAACCTCCTTGTTTATCTTTTTTGATGTTTCATCGCCTTTTAATCTGGCTAAGCCATCTATTACAGCCAGAGGATTTTTTGTCCCCTCAACTAAAATAGCAAACTGCTCAATATGTTGCTCTATCTGCTCATAGGCTTTCCTTATGATCTCTTTCAACCTTTTGCGTTCCGTGATGTTCATCATCACTCCGCATAGCCTAATGGGTTTATCGTCCTTAACAAGCACGGTGAAAGTATTTCTTAGCCACACAGGGCGTCCATCATTTGCTAACATTTGGAATTCAAACTCGTGAGTTTTCTTTTCTGCGGCTGTTTTCTTCAAAAGGGCAACAACCCATTCCCGATCATCTGGGTGAAGATGGTTTTCTAAGAATGTAGTTTCTTTAAGCCAACATTGGGTACTATAGCCGAGAAGTCGCTCAGCTTGCTTGCTGACAAAATAAAACTGGAGGGTTTGCGCATCTGCTTCCCATATGATACCATCAATGATATTAACGAGTTTTTCGTATACTTGGTGGAATTTTATCAGTGCCTCCTTAGCCTGCTTAAGTTCAGAGCGGCCTCTAAGGGAAGAGATGCCATACGCCAAGTAATTCGCCAGTTCTGTCAGCAGACTCACTTCTTGCGGGTCAAAGGGATCTTGCTCAGTGGCATAGATATTAAGTACACCCAAGGTCTGACCGTGAGCAATCAAAGGAAGTGCAACTGTGTCGGTGGGACCACGACCACTTTCAGTATCTACCCTTGAGATGTCTATTATTTCAAGGTAATCCTTCCCGTATCCCGCCAACAGCACAGGTCGCACGGTCTTATCTTTGTCTTCCTCGGTTGAACCAACCCATGCCACACGATATCCGCCGACTTCCACGATGATTCGGCATACCTCATGCAGTAGCTCCGATTCCTCCACAGCACACAGCACTGCCTGATTGCATTCACCGGGGATATGGCATATCTCATTCAGCAGTTCCAACTCCTCCGCAGCACGCAACACTACCTCGGTGCATTCACTGAGGATCTTAAGTGCACGGTTAACTTTATGTAACTCGTCCTCTATACGCTTGCTCTTGTTGAAGTCGGTTAATATCTTTGCGGATTTTCCTTCACAAAAAGAAGAAACCGATATGTTTAAATTTTTCTCCATTTCACCCCATTCGTTATATATAAATTTATAAAAGCAATACCGTATAGACTTGGTTACCTCCCTTTCATAAAGGAGTTTATGTGTTCTTGTATCTGCTTTCTCATGTCGTCCTCAGAGATAATGGAATTCAGAAAATTGGGTAGTTTTCTGTCTGAAAGAGCCATTTCTTTGGGTGAACTTATGGATATCCATGGAGTGCCTTGTCCTAACTGTCGTTCAAAGGTAAGTGTTTCTTTTCCAGTAATCAGGGTAAGCATATAACTACTTTTGTCAAAGGTTTGCTCAAATGTTGTTGAACGGCTCCCGACCTCAACCATCTTTGGCCTCAGATAGAACTTTAGCATTTTCACAATTCTTCCACTTTCTTTAAGGGCGAGGAGGGCTTCTATTTTATTTTCTTGATACATAATATCCCCCTGTTACAAATGACAAAAAATATCACTTTAACCACAAAAGACAATTTCAAATATGAATCGGGCGAATCGTATATACTCCCCCACTAGCACTGACTTAACTGTCAAAAACTGCCTGTCCGTGTCGTATGACAAAAGATACAAAGGGAGGGTAAAGAAGGGGTTCTGCACCCTCCCTTATGATTTATCTGGCACTACCGCCAATACCATAAACTGTAGGTGGCTTGGGGTCGACTGGTATTGGGTCATTGCCCCCGAATGCCACAGTAGCTGTTAATAGGGCAAAGATGAGTGCTATTCCCACCAAGCACAGCTTTTTTAGAAGTTTACTCATTCTACTCACCTCCTTTAGTTTATTTAGTCATTATTTATAAAAAGCAAAAAGCGTGTCAGATTGAACGAGAACTTGCGTAATGCTTGCACTTGTAAGGACTTACCAAATCCCTTTATGAGAGCGTTATTCTTTGTCATCAAAAAAGTGTAACATTTTGTTACACTTCCATTAAAAAAGTGTAACATTTCGTTACACTTCTCTTGTTATTAGTTTTGTCGAATTTTCACAAGGTATGCCTTTTTAAGGAGTTGGGAGAAATTTCCCTGAAGGGAGGATTAGTTTTAACCCTCTAAAAAGTGTAACAAAATGTTACACTTTATCATAAACTGTATCTTTTTATCTTTCTATCGAGGGTTGGTCTTGATATACCAAGTATCTTTATTACCTTTCTCTTGTTACCTCCTGCGGCTTTAAGAGCTGTCTCGATACATCTCTTTTCTATATCGGCAAGGGAGCAGAGGAAGACGGCTTCTTTTTCTTCGCCAGGTTCTCTTTGAGTTAATGGTTTTGGTAGATCTTTCTCGGTGATTTTTTTACCTTCTGCCATAACAATAGCCCTTTCTATGACATTTTCAAGTTCTCTTACATTCCCTGGCCATTGGTAGTTCTGAAGGAGATAAAGGGCTTCTGGTGTAAAACCGGTTACATTCTTGTTGAGTTTCTTTCTGAATTTGCGAAGGATATAAGCTGCAAGAAGTGGGATATCTTCTTTTCTTTCTCTGAGAGGAGGCATCTTGACTGACATTACATTTAACCTGTAATAGAGGTCGTCCCTGAATTTTCCCTGTTTTACTTGCTCTTGTAGGTCTCTGTTGGTTGCTGATACGACTCTTACATCAACCTTTTTGCTTTTTGTGGCTCCAACTCTTCGCAGTTCACCATCCTGAAGCACCCTTAGTAGTTTGACTTGAAGATTTGGGTTTAATTCTGCAATTTCGTCGAAGAAGATAGTTCCACCATCTGCTATTTCAAAGAGTCCCTGCTTATCCTGGGTGGCTCCAGTGAATGCTCCCTTTACATAGCCGAACAGTTCTGATTCAAGGAGTTCCTCTGGTATAGCACTTGAATTTACAACGATAAAATTCCTATCCTTTCTGGGTCCATTATAGTGGATGATATTGGCAACAACCTCTTTACCTGTCCCTGTTTCACCCTCAATTATTACAGAGGAGTCATATTTAATGATTTTTTCAAGGGCATCGTATACCTTTTGCATTGGTTTTGTTTTACCTATCAGCTTACCAAAGCTATATCTTTCTTCCACGGCAGTTCTTAGATGAGTAATTTGGTCTTTCATATCTATATTTTCGAGTTCGAGTAGTTTGTTGGCGGTCTTTAGTTCTTCTATTAACTTAGCGTTTTCAAGAGCTATGGCAGCCTGGTCACAAAAGGCTTGGAGGAATGCAAGGTCTTCTGAGGTAAAGGCATCCCTTTTTCTTCTGTCATCAATATAAATAGCACCAACGACACGTTCCTTAATTCTGAAGGGAACGCACAAAATTGAAAGGAGTTTGAATTTGGCTATACTCTTCCTATCTTTAAGTCTTGGCTCTGCTTGTGCATTGGCAGTGATTATCAGCTCGCCTTTCTTTTCTACATTCTCCACTATAGTTCTTGAAAAGTCTGACATATCAGCAATTGATTGTTTATCCATATTTCTGGCAGTTTTTACCATAAGTTCTTTTCCCTCTCTCAGTAGTATGAAGCCTCTTTCTGCTTCCATAGTTTCAATGGTGAGGTCCAGTATTTTTTCAAGCAACTCATTTATCTCCATTGTTGAGTTTACTATTTGGCTCATCCTGTAAAGGGTCTTAAGTTTTTTGTCTTCTCCAGGAATGGGTTCAAGGATGAGGGGGGAATATTTTTCGAGTTTCGAAATCAGGGAGTACACTCTTTTTAAATCTGTATTTGCATTCAGGTTTTTGAATATTTGCTCTGCTTGTTTTAGTCTTGTCAGGGTTTGGTCAAAGAGTCCTTCTCGCCAGAATTTTCTACCTATTTTTCCTCTAATAGAGAATACCTCTTCTCCGGCAATAAGGAGGGTTTTGGCGAGTTCGTGTTCTGCTTTTAACTCTTTTAGAATCTCTATGGATTTAGAGTAAGAGGTGAGTGCCTTATCTATTTCTCCTTTCTTTGAGCATACAGTGCCAAAAACTCTGTGAGTAATACCAAGATACAAGTAGTCGTTGATTTCTTCACACAAGTTAATCCCTTTCAGGCAGTAGTCTTCTGCAGTAGTGATGTTACCTGTAAGCGAGTAATATTCAGCCAAAGTTTGACATACCTCTGCCATTCCTTTCTTTGATTTTTGTTTCTGGTAGAGATGAAAACTCTGATGAAGGAATTTGGAAGTCTCCCCCACCTTGCCCTGGAGCATAAGGACTGTAGCTATATTGTGTAAGGTAGAGGCTATATCTTCCCAATCAGAACCTTGCTTCTTAATTTTGAGGGCTTTTTTGAGGTTTTTAATTGCTTTTGCTAAATTCCCTGTATCCTTGTAGAGATTACCGAGGTTATTGTATATCCGTGCAATTAGAGGTGTATCTTTTGTCTTCTGAGACATCAAAAGGGCTGCTTTGTAGTTGTCAACCGCATTGTCCAAGTCGCTTCTCTCTTGGTACATAATGCCCAATGCCATGTGGACAGCGGCTATTCTTCGTTTGTCTCCTGTTCTTTTGAATATATTGAGAGCTGATGTATAATGTCTCAGGGCGTTATCAAAATCACCTTGTTCTTGTGCGAGGATTCCAAGGGCTTTGTGATAGAGTGCAATACCATGAATATCACCATATTTCTCTTCAATTTTCAGACCCTCTTTGTAGAAGTTCTCTGCCTCCTTGGGTCTTCCTGTTTTCCAAAGGATTTGTCCAAGGTTGTATAAGGTAGACTCAATGATGTCTTGATTCTTAATTTCCTTAGCGACCATTAGTGCTTTTCTGTAATGTTGTCCTGCTTTTTCATAATCTCCCTTTTGAAGGTAGACTGCTCCAAGAGTACTATGAGCATAACTCAAGCCAAATTGGTCATTGTATTCTTCTGCCATTTTGATTGCTTTTTGAGAGTAAGACAAGGATTTTTCAAGGTCTCCGAGGCACATATGAACCCATCCAATGTCACTGAGGAGGAGCACCTTTTGAGATGCATCTTTGGAGGGCACCTTAAACCCTTTTTGAAAGTAATTCAGTGCCTTGTCATAATTTTGCTGGTCTCTGTATATCATTCCTATTCTTCTGTAAATTCTTGTGGAGGAACCCCCGGTTGCAAGAGAAAGGGCGGATTCATATTTTGTGAGGGCATCCTGATATTTGCTCATAGTGCGATAGAGACCGCCAAGGGTTTCGCAAAGGATGCATTTCTTTTTCCCCATACCCACCTCATCGGCAAGGGATAGTGCGAGTTCAAAGTATTCCGCTGCTTCCGTATTTGCCGATGCGTTTTTGGCCCTTTCTCCAGCCATAATGGCAAATTTGTATACTTTAGTAGTTTCATTTGCCTGTAGATAGTGATAAGTGAGTTCAGGTGCTATTCTCTCAAGAGCTTGCTGAAACCGATGTTCCAGTACTCTGGCTATTTTTCTATGAAGTGAAACTCTTTCGCTGACAGGTATATTCTTTTCAATCACATTGGAGACCATTTGATGGGTAAAAGAGTAGTTTTCAGCAGGATTTTCTATGATAAGGCCTTTTTTCTGGAGATTGTAGAGAGTAGGGGTTTTTACGCTGATTATGTCCTTTAGAACAGGAAGGGTAAAGTAATTTTTGAGGAGAGCCCCTATTTTTAACAGATTAAATTCATCCTCACTTAATCCTCTTAAGGCAGGGGCTATGAAGTCTTTGATGTCTTTTGGAGCCTGATAGGTTGTTAGTTTATCGCCCGATAAAGTCCATTTTCCGTTGGTTTTTTCAAGAATGTTGTTTTCTACCAGGTTTCGTGTAAATGTCGTGATGAGGAAGGGGTTTCCTTCGGTATAGGTATGAATTAGGGTCCCGATGTCTTTTATCTCATCCTCTGTTAAGAGCATAGATTTGACCAATGTGGTAGTATCATGCGGATTGAGTGGTGTAAGATTGATGTGGTTAAGGTAATTTATGGATTGCATATCCTTACTAATGAATTTTGTATCCGAAGAAGTGATGATTAAAAGAATTGGGACAGATTCAATAGACCTTATAAGATACTCCATCAAGTTAAGGGCAGTCTTTCCCTGGGACTGAAGGTCTTCGGCTACGAGAAGGAGTGGGGATTGTTTCGTTTCATTCAGAAGTTTGTTTATTATTTTCTCAAACAGGCTTAGCTCTGTTCCTTTAAGGGGTTTTTGCTCAATAATATCAGTAAAAGTTTTTAGAATGTTTCTTCTCGAATCAAATTCCTCTATTATTGCTCCTTCGGTTTGGGCATAGGGCTTAAACTCCTGCAGGAGTCTCGTCTTTCCTATTCCATTTTCACCGTATAGTAAGATAGCCCTACCCTTGTTAGTTTTAACTTCCTGCCAGGTAGTTTTAAGGATGGAAAGTTCCTTTTGCCTGCCTATCAATAGAGATGTAAAGACAGCGGGTAACTGAGGTTTTCCCGAAACTTGATGGATAGTTTTTTTAAGTTCATCTATGGACTTAGTTTTTCTTCGAGGTTTGGGTTGCAAAAGATCCAAGACGCAATCGTTTAACCTTCCCGGTACTGCAGGGTTGAATTCCTTTGGTGGTTTTATTTTACCTTTTGTATGTTGCTTGATAAGAGTGAGAGCATTGTCACCCGCAAAGGGAAGATGATGTGTTAGTACCTGATAGATGGTCACACCCAGGGAGAAGAGGTCTGCACCTTGATCGATTTTCTCGCCCTTGAGAACTTCAGGGGCGATGTATTGGAGAGTACCCTTGAGTTTTTGGGCTGCCTCTTTCTCTATAAGTCCGAAGTCTGTTATAACAGTCCTGGGTTCTTGGGCTTCGGGAAATTGTATCAGTATATTGCTGGGTTTGATATCACAATGGATGAGTTTGTGAAAATGAATGAGCCTGAGTGCATCACAGATCTGGAGTATTATGGAGTAAAGAAGTTGATACTCAGCTCTGGTCTTAGGTAGATTATCTCTAAACAGGTCATACAAATTTCTACCCTCAATGTACTCCATAGTGAAGAAGTATTGTTTGGAACGCTGTGACGAGGTTACCGCTGCAACAACATCCGCCTGAGGCGGATTGCACTCCATAACTCCGAAGTCGTAGACTTTTACAATATTTGGATGGTGAAGTTTTGAAAGTGTCAGAAATTCATTTTTGATATGCTTGCTGGAGGAAGTTTTGAGGGCGAGGTGGGTGTTGGTTTGTGTATCAAGAACTTTGTAGACAATGCCCATTCCACCTGAACCGACTTTCTTAAGTATTTTATA
>PEYP01000163.1 GCA_002774315.1 Candidatus Stahliibacteriota bacterium CG08_land_8_20_14_0_20_40_26 | reverse complement strand
TAAAAGATTATTTGCAAACTCACATAACGCAAAGGAAATAGGATTCTATTGTAACATATCAGGGAGGAAAAGTCAAGAAAAATGTTGACAATAGAAGAAAAATGTTGTATAATAAATCTTTGTTAATTTTATCAAATATTCAATCTACAAAATCCTGTATTAGGAGGACTGATGAGACTCATACTCACTCTGAATTGTGGTAGTTCTTCGGTAAAATACCAGCTGTATAACTGGGATGAGAAGCTTCCCCTTGCGAAGGGGATAGTTGAGAGAGTTGTAGTAGGGGGCAGTTTTATAAACCATGAGGTTCCGGGGAGAAAGCCCTACAAAAAGGAAGAGGAATGCCCTTCGTATAGAGAAGCAATAAGGCTGATAATGGAGACTTTGAAAGAGACGGGTGTAGTGGAAGATTTTTCATTAATCCAGGGAGTGGGGCACAGGGTTGTTCACGGGGGCGAAAAGTTGACACACTCTGTCCTTATAACAAAGGATGTGCTTAATGCATTTGAGAAGTTGAAGGAACTTGCACCACTACATAACCCGCCAAATATACTAGGCATAAGAGCAGCGATGGAACTATTTCCATCCTGCCCTCATATTGCTGTTATGGATACAGCTTTTATTTCAACGATACCTCCAGAAGCTTACATATATGCAGTTCCTTATGAATGGTACAAGAAGTATAGAGTAAGGAGATATGGTTTTCACGGCACATCTCATCTTTATGTATCAAGAAGAGCAGCAGTTCTTCTTAATAGGCCTATTAAGAAGACAAACCTTGTCACCTGCCATATTGGTAATGGTGTGAGTTTTACAGCAATAAAGAAAGGAGAAGCCTACGACCATTCTATGGGATTTACACCTCTTGAGGGGCTTGTTATGGGAACAAGGTCCGGAGATATAGATCCTGCAATAGTCTCATATGTTGCAGAGAGAGAGAACCTCACAGCGAAGGAGGTTGTGAATGTACTAAATAAAAAGAGTGGGCTGTGCGGTATTACCGGGAGATATACAGATTTGCGGGATATACTTAAGACCCAGATATCCTATTCTCGTTCAAAACTTGCGTTTGATGTTGAGTGCCACAGGATAAAGAAGTATATAGGTGCATATATAGCACTCCTTGGAAGGGTCGATGCGATCGTTTTTACGGCAGGAGCGGGCGAACTAGCGTGGGAACTCCGCGAAAATTGTTTACAGGGAATGGAGGAACTGGGTATTAAATTTGATAGGGAGAGAAATAGAAAGGCAGTTTCAAGAAATCACGAGTTCTTAATCTCTTCTGATAATTCAAAGATAAAGGTATTTGTAATTCCAACGGATGAGGAACTGGTCATGACAGAGGATACAGTGGCAATAATTGAAGGGAGATACGATATTCCATCAAGGGTTACATACTCTTTTGAGGCTAAAGATTATGTGAACAGGATGCGCGAGGAGGCGTATAAAAGAGAAGTGGAATGTGTAAGGTTAAATGTGTAATGTGAAAGGTAAAAAATGAAAAGTGCAAATTGAAAAATGCAAAATGAAAGAGATAATCTTTCGGAACGGTTCTTAAATTTTGCGGCAAACATCATAAAATTGGTTGTCCGACTCAACAAAACTGCCGTGGGGTGCTATAACAGATCCAAACCTGTCTACCCTTTTGCAAGAAACTAAGGAATTGAGTAATATTATCGCGAAGTCGATAGTCACGGCCAGGAAAGGATAATTTTGCAATTTGCATTTTGATATTTTCATTTTTCGTTTATGGATATTGAGTCGATAGTAAGGAAGGCATTGGAAGAGGATATAGGTACTGGTGATATCAGCACCGATGCAGTGATGAAGTGTATCGGGCAGGAAGATACTACTGTAAAGGCTGTCATAATAGCGAAAAGAGAGGGTATCTTGTGTGGTATAGATGTAGCAAAACTTGTTTTTCGCACACTTGACCCCGATATAGAGTTCGATGCAGCGAAGGATGGAGATGATATTATTCCTCACCAGAAGGTCGCAAAAATCAAAGGAAGCACAAGGGCTATTCTCTCCGGGGAGAGGGTGGCTCTCAACTTTCTCTCTCATCTATCAGGTGTAGCAACACTTACCAGAAGATTCATAAAAGAGGTAAATGGCACGGGAACAAAACTCCTTGACACACGCAAAACGACGCCTCTCTTGAGAGAACTTGAAAAATACGCAGTCAAGATAGGAGGCGGAGAGAACCATCGCTTTGGATTGTACGATGCTATACTCATTAAAGACAACCATCTCAAAATTGTGCATTGGATAGAGAATCTCACAATAGATAAGCCTTTTGAAGTAGAGGTAAAGAATCTTGACGAGTTTAAGGTAGCACTCAAATTACCGAATGTAAAGAGAATTATGCTTGACAATATGGGTATAGAGGATATTAAAAAGGCAGTAGAAATAAGGGACCGATTACCGATTACCGGTTACCGATTACCGGAATTAGAGGTATCAGGCAGGGTAAAGATTGAAAATATAAGGGAGATAGCAAAAACAGGTGTTCAGTATATATCTATCGGAACAATAACCCATTCAGCGCCCGTGGTTGATATGAGCCTGGAGGTTGTGTGATGGGATAAGGGAAGAGAGAAGAGGGATGAGAGAAGCGACCTCTCTACCTGTCGGTAGACAGGCTGGTCGCGATTGGGATGATAGGAGCAGATTTTAAATTGTAGATTTAAGGTGAATGAGATAAATGAAAAGGCATTTCAACCTTAAATATAAGCTAAAAAAGATGGGCTCTGTTATCTCAGGGCTTTGCCGCTTCTTTATCATAATCCAAAAGAGATTTACCTATGACCATGGTGGAATGTTGCTTGCAGGCTCTCTCTCCTTCTATCTCGTTGTGTCAATAGTTCCGCTTTTGCTTGTAGTGACCACTATTCTCACATCGGTTGCTCGTTCCTCAGATGTGGTATATAATGCGATAATAGACTTTTTTGAGATCTGGATGCCAGCAGTAACCCAACCCACAGTCTCACTACTCAATGGATTTATACAGAGGAGAATTTCTGTTGGAATTATCAGTGTTATATTTCTCCTCTGGGCTGCAGGTCTTTTCCTTGACTCAACAATACAGGCGATAGACAGAATATGGAATGTAAAAGAGAGGTGGTCATTCTGGAAGCGAAAACTCCTATCGCTTCTGGTTATTCCAATATTTATAATAGCCTTTGGAATATCATTTGGATTTACTGCGTTCATCTCGTTTATGCGTACACTAAATATTGAGCTTATGGGACAGAACATCTCAGGAATATCCTGGCTTTGGGGAGGGATTGGCATATTCGTCTCCCTTGTAATCACAGTCGTCTTCCTCTTTTGGTTTTACAAAGTTGTGCCACATGTTCCTGTGTCGAGTCGTTCTGCACTTATTGGTGCATTATTTGCAGGATGCTCATGGGAGATTGCAAAATATGTATTTGATTGGTATATAGCAAGATTTACCGGGTTTAACAGAATCTATGGCAATCTTGGTGGAGTATTTATAGGACTTCTGTGGATGTACTACACGGCAATAATAATCCTTCTGGGGGCAGAGCTTGCAGGATACTATGAGGAGAGAAGAAATACAATTATGCTTGCAAAACCGAAATAAAAACAATCCTCTACTAAAGCAGAGATATTAATTTGCGGATGATATGAAAAGGCAAGGACTTATATCAGCGCTTATCAGTGTATCGACGGTTTCTATTGTGATTGTATTCGTCATCTCTTTTACAATATATCATGTGAGGCTAATAGGGCCTGCTGTGATTCTTCTGGGGCTGATTCCGCTGATACCGTTAAAACTCTCAGGCAGAACGGTAAAATCCACTGGCGCAGATATTGTATTTGGCATGATAGATACGGGAATTCTTGGAATTGCGGCACTTATAGGTGCAAGTTTTGCAGGGGTGTTGGGCGCTATTGTTGGCGGTGCAGTAGGAGATGCGATAACCGATGGATTTGCAGGATTATTCGAGGGAAAGGTAGCTGAATCTTTGAGGAGACATGGTATAGAGGAAACAAGAACTCCGCTATCCGCTTCTATGGGGAAAATGAGCGGATGTTTATTCGGAGTAGGAATAGTTTTGACAATAGCGTGGAGTATATTAAATATCGGCATATAATACTCCATTGCACCTGCTTATCCTACATTTCGTCGGCATTAACAAAGACATCCTATAAAGATCAGGATGTCTGAATTATAGTGGAAGTTAAGGCAGTAACTGGCAATATCCCGGATGTTTTTAAATATTAAGTGCTTTCTTATTCAAAGGCATCTGCTCTAAAAGCAGGTATAATGAGTATTATACCAGCGAGGTAGCATCAGCGCGAAACAGAAGATGTGGTAAATATTAAGGGGGAATGTAAAAATTTACATCCCCCCTTATGTTCGGCACATTCCTCATCTTATCTTACCTTTTTCTTCAGTTCCGTACCCGCTCTAAATCTTGGGACCTTCTTAGAGGGCACATTGATTATCTGTCCTGTTCTTGGGTTTCTCGCCTTGCGTGCCTTTCGTATTGCCACATCAAATGTACCAAACCCTACCAGGGTGACCTTATCATTCCTTGCAAGAGCGCCGGCGACAGTGTCTACAAACGCATTCACTGCCTGCAGGGATGCCCTCTTGGTCAGCCCTGTTGCTCTGGCCACTCTGTCTACGAGTTCTGCCTTTGTCATTTCTTTTCACCTCCTTTCTTTTTAGGATGACTGCATTCTTACTTATTCTTTGATTCTCTTTTTAGTACCCCAGGTATGAGCTCCATATTTTACTTATCGTCAGTCCCAAAAGAACTATAACACCTATGACCACCGCTGATGTCGAGAGCGCACGGTGTTTTTTCTCTTCCGAGACCATCCTGGTTATTACGCCGTCGTATATAGACCATATGCTGAAGAAACCAGCAATCGCCCACAGGATGTTGTATACTGCCCCCATGTACCAGAAGTGGAACATAAAGGCGACCACCGCTATGATGCTCATTATATACGCACGCATATTACCCCCCTTTCAGATATAAAACCTACCTGCCGGCAGGAATTAAATATCAAATATCAGTGGGAGATAGTCCCTACAATCTACAATTCCATTACTATCGCGAATGGGAGGTCGTTCCTATCGCTACTGCCTCTAATACCTCTACAAAATAATCTATATCCTTATCTGTCCGCTTTTCTGTCACTGCGACGAGAAGCTCGTTCTTTCTCTCTTTATAGAATCTCCCGAGAGGTATACCCGCAAATATACCTTTCGACATTAGTTTTTTCACAATAAGTTCAGCATCTATAGGGGTTGAAACAACAAACTCATTAAAAAAAGGTTTATATTTTATATCGAAACTTGGTATATTTTCAATCTTCTCAGCAAGTATATGAGCACCTCTTATACATAACTCTCCTACCCTTCTCATGCCCTCTTTACCCATAAGTGCCATATATACACACGCTCTTATTGCACACAGGGATTCGTTGGTGCATATATTAGAAGTTGCCTTCTCTCGTCTTATATGCTGCTCTCTCGTCTGAAGCGTCATTACAAATCCCCTCTTTCCTTTCCCGTCAATTGTCTCTCCTATGATTCTACCCGGCATCTTTCGCGTGTATTCTCTCTTTGTAGCAAATATACCAAGGTATGGTCCACCAAACTGTTGAGGAATGCCAAGAGTCTGTCCCTCACAAGCCACTATGTCTGCACCATAATCTCCTGGTGGCTCAAGTACACCAAGTGATATGGGTAGGGGACATCCTATATACAATGCGTTGTTCCTATGAACAATCTCTCCAATCTCTTTTGTGTCCTCCAGAACTCCAAAGAAATTTGGGTGCTGAATAACGACACTGGAGATGTTCTTATCTATCATATCGTTAAGCACATTTATTGATGTTTTACCATCTTTTACAGGGATTTCTTCCACTCTCTCTTTTTGTACATAAGTTTTTATCACATCAATATAGTGAGGATGCAAACAACCCGATACCAGTATTTTCCTTTTTCCATTGATGGATGTCGCCATAAGTACTGCTTCTGCGAGGGCAGTTGCCCCATCATACATAGATGCGTTTGATACATCCATTCTCACGAGATCGCATATGAGCGATTGATATTCATACAATGTCTGGAGCGTACCCTGTGATACCTCTGCCTGGTAAGGCGTATATGCGGTGTAAAACTCAGGACGAGAAGCTACTGTATCCACAAGTGCTGGTATATAGTGGTCATAGGAACCGCCTCCGAGGAATGATATATGAGTTGAAGTAGAGATATTTTCATCTGCAATATCCCTTGCCAAACTTTCTATTTCTATCTCAGAGAGCGATTCTGGAAGCGATAGTCCGTCTTTCGATCTCAAAGAATCAGGGATGTCTGAGAATAATTCCTCTATAGACTTAACTCCTACAGCTTCAAGCATCTCTTTTATCTCGTCTTCTGAATGTGGTATATACGATATCATAACAAAATCAAAATGAGCCACGGATTTCACTGATAAAAAATAGTTTAATCTGTGAAAATCTGTGCAATCAGTGGCTTTGCTATTTGCAATTTTATTGCCCGTGCTTCTTTCTATACTCTTGTGCATCCATGAGTGAGGAGATCTCGTCTGTGTTCTCAATCCTTAATTTTAATATCCATCCTTCGTCATACGGGCTCTGGTTGAGAAGTTCTGGAGATAAAACTGCGTTCTCGTTTATCTCAATTATCTCTCCCGAGAGCGGGGCATATACATCGGATGCTGCCTTGACTGCTTCCACAGTCGCGACAGTTTCTCCTTTTTTTACCACCTCTCCAACTTTTTTGGGCTCCAGTGCAACAATATCTGAAAGCTCTTCCTGGGCATAGTCAGTAATACCAATTACAGCAATATCTCCCTCTATCTTCACCCACTCCTCATTTTCAGTATATTTTAATCCTTCTCTAACCTCCACCATAAGACCCCCTGATATAAAAGGCTCCTTTTATGATGGTTGCTGGTTCAAATCTATCTTTTATCCTTATGTCCACAGTCTCACCAGACTTATGATAGGGCACATCTATATATCCGAGCCCTATCCCCTTTTTTAAGGTAGGAGAATATCCACCACTCGTTACAGTCCCTACCTTGTTATCGTTCTTGTATATCTCAAATCCTCTCCTTGGTATTCCCTTCTCCATTTCGAAGCCAGCAAGCCTTCTTGTTATATTCTCTTTTGCTCTTAATATCGCATCCTTCCCTATGAAATCTTCTTTATCCAGTTTTGTAATCCAGGATAATCCCGCCTCTATAGGATTTGTTAGCTCGTTTATGTCATTTCCATAAAGACAGTACCTTGCCTCAAGCCGCAGTATGTCCCTTGCTGCAAGGCCACAGGGCTCGAGGTCAGGAATTTCCTTAAATAATCTGTCCCATGCACTAAAGGCGTGCTTTGTATCAAAATAGAGCTCAAACCCATCCTCACCCGTGTACCCTGTCCTTGAAGTTAACATATCTGTTCCTCCAAACTTCGTCATTGCTGATTCGTAATAGGTAATACTGGAGATATCTATATCAAACAGAGGTTTTAGGAATCTCTCTGCCTTCGGTCCTTGAACCGCAAGTTGAGCAA
>PEYP01000151.1 GCA_002774315.1 Candidatus Stahliibacteriota bacterium CG08_land_8_20_14_0_20_40_26 | reverse complement strand
GTTGTCAAAGGAATAGTGCGTAAGTTCACAAACTACGGAGCATTTATCGAACTGAAAGACGGGATAGAAGGACTTCTGCACATAAAAGACATATCGTGGACAAAAAGAATTTCCCATCCATCAGATGAACTCAAAACAGGGCAAGAGATAGAGTGCAAGTTACTCTCAATAGATCAGGAGACACATCGGTTGTCTGTCGGTCTGAAGCAGATGAGTGAAGATCCGTTGAAAAAGTTCGTAGAGGAGCATGCGATAGGAGATATAATTCCGAATGCTACGATAACCAGAGTGCTTGATAAGGGGCTTGTTGTGGAGGTAGGAGTAGATGGATTTATCCCATATTCGCAGATGCAGGATCCGCCAAAGGAACTCCAGCGTGAATACAGTATAGGAGATAAGATTACTGTGAGATTGATCGAGATTAATGAAGAGAAGCGAAGGTTTGTATTTTCTCAGACAGAATATGAGCCTGCTGTTGAGAAAAAAGAGTCCGCGGATAGTGAAGAGAAAGATAACTCGTAATCTGCATGCTCATATTATTCATAATAAGCAGTCTTTCTATATCTGCCTTTGACACACCAAATGATGCAGGGGGCAGTGTTACACTCAAGTTCTCTTATCCCTCTCCCTTTATCTCCGGCGAAATTATGCGGAAGGAAGAGGGAAAAGAGTTTGAAAGGATGGTTGCTGTGTCTCCATCCGATACCTATTGGATAGATAACTCGGTAGAGGATGGTGTAAAATACTATTACCAGGTTGTTTTGACCACAGAGGAAGATGTGGTTGCATCAGAACCTGCCTCGGTTATATCAAGTCCGCAGTGGTTTCACAAAGGAAGAACCACAATGCTTATTGTGGTTCTTTTGGTATGCGGGCTTATTTTATTTTTTATAAAGCAGGCAAAAGGAGGTAAGGAGCTGTATATAAGACGGATAGCCGGGCTTGAGGCGATAGACGAGGCAGTAGGAAGGGCGACCGAGCTCGGAAGGCCAGTTATGTTCATTGCCGGCATTATGGATATAGATGACCTCCAGACTATAGCCGGTATAACGATACTGCGGCGGGTTGCTAAAAAGGCTGCAGAATACGAGTCCCAGATTTTAATGCCAACCTCGAGGTCGCTTGTGATGACTGCAGCCCAGGAGACTGTTAAAGAGGCGTATTACGACGCCGGCAGACCCGACATATTTAACCCTAATAATGTATTCTATCTTACTGATGACCAGTTTGGTTTTGCTGCTGGATGTGATGGTATAATGGTAAGAGAGAAACCCGGTGCGATATTCATGATGGGAAGTTTCTACGCAGAATCTCTTATACTTGCAGAAACTGGCCATTCTACGGGAGCTATCCAGATAGCAGGAACAGCTATGCCGTCACAGTTGCCGTTCTTCGTCACAGCCTGTGATTATACACTCATAGGTGAGGAGTTTTTTGCAGCCTCCGCTTACCTTTCAAAAGACCCGCTTCAACTCGGCAGTCTGAAAGGGCAGGACTGGGGTAAAGCGATGTTTTTTGCGTTAATAGTAGTAGGAAGCGTTCTTGCAACATTTGGTTTCACAATAATAAAGGACATCCTGATAGTCCAGTAAATCCTATGAAAAGACAAGTTCCTCTTATAATTACTTTCATTGTGGGTGTCGTAATGGTTATCCAATATTTCATTCCCAGACAGCCTTTTGCGGGACTTTTTGATACTTTCAACCGGTGGTTTCTCGTAATAGCAGTGTTTGCATTGCTCCTTGGGCTCCTGAATCTACTAAGACTCCATGTAAATAAAGTGAAAAAGATTGATAAAGGTTGGGGATACTCCGTAGTACTTCTAAGCGGTCTCGTTGCCACCATTTTCACTGGAGCTAAATGGGGGATTGGTACGGGAACGCCGTTTAATTACATATTCGTGAATATACAGCAACCAATGGGAGCAACAATGTTCGCTCTCCTTGCGTTTTTCATTGCGTCTGCCTCTTTCAGGGCATTCCGTGCAAGGAACATAGATGCTACGCTTCTTCTTGTTGCTGCTATAATCGTGATGCTTGGAAGGGTCCCTATCGGGAATATCCTGTGGAATAAACTTCCTCTTATTGCTGACTGGATTATGACTTATCCAAATACGGCCGGACAGCGTGCAATAATGATTGGGATAGCACTCGGAACCGTTTCGTATTCCTTGCGTGTTATACTTGGTATAGAGAGGACTTACCTTGGAGGGGAATGATAGAGAATGTCAAATTTCCAATATGCAATTTCCAATAAAATGTCAAATAACAAATGTCAAAAATATGATCTGGAGGAGAGGACAGCGAGGTTTGGTGAAGCCGTTATTGAATTTGCCAAGAAGATTCCACAGACACCAATAACTATCCCGTTAATAACCCAGTTGGTTAAGGCGGGAACAAGTGTAGGAGCAAATTACTGTGAAGCGGACTGTGCAGAATCCAAGAAGGATTTTGAGCACAAGATAGGCATTTGCAAGAAGGAGTCAAAGGAGAGCAAACACTGGATTAGAATGATAGTAAAAGCGGTACCAGAACTAAAGGGCGAAGCCCGAGAATACTGGAAAGAAGCTAACGAGTTGACCTTGATATTTTCATCCATAGTCAATAAATCGCGAAAGAAAGGGTGAAAATGTCAAATGGCAAAGGTCAAAAATACGGATCGCACTTAATTTGACATTTGGGTTTTTGATTTTTATTGGAAATTGGAAATTAGAGTTTTGGAATTTTTCTACTATGCTTGATAAATTACTCAATATAGACAGACGGATTATATTTGCTGTACTTACGACAATTGTGATTGTTGCGATACTCTTTCCTATGGGACTTGCCATACAGATAAGTGAGCCCGCAAAGAAATTGTACAGAGAGATAGAGTCCATACCTCCGGGGTCTTATATTTTTTTATCCTTTGATTATGACCCGGCAAGTATGGCAGAACTCGATCCTATGGCACTCGCGGTTATAAGGCACAGTTTCAGAAAGGATTTAAAGATAGTGAGTCTCGGGTTATGGCCACAGGGGGTTTTGCTGGGACAGGCAAATCTTGAAAAAGCTGCGCAAGAATATGGAAAGGAGTATGGGGTGGATTTCGTAAATCTTGGCTACAAAACGGGAGGGATTGTTGTGATTTCTGGTATTTCAACAGACCTGAGATGCATTTTCCCTCAAGATTATACAGAGAGGAATATCGATGAGTTGCCGCTTCTTAATGGTATAGATAATTTAGAGCCATTCAAACTCGTTGTAACATTTTCGGCGGGCGATCCGGGAGTAAGAGACTGGGTGATGATTGCACAGGCAAGATACGGCAAGAAAGTTGGTTGTGGGAGCACGGCAGTACAAGCACCCGCCTTTTATCCATACCTTCAGGCAGGTCAACTTGTGGGTCTTGTTGGGGGTATGAAGGGCGCAGCGGAATATGAGCAACTCGTTAAACTGCCCGGTCTCGCTACTGCTGGAATGGATGCGCAGTCTCTTGCCCATGCAGTAATAGTATTTTCTATAATATTCGGGAATGTGATATTCCTTCTCAAAAAGAGAAGCAGTTCCGGATGAGAAGTCAAAATGAGCCACGGACTTCACTAATCGACTTAAACCACAGATGTCACTGATTGACACGGATTACACTGATTTAATTTATTTAATCTTTTCCATATGGATTTAATACTATCTGTGTAATCAGTGGCTAAAAATATCCATGCAATCTGTGGCTATAATTTTGATACCTGTCTGCCGACAGGCAGGTTTAGTTTTTAATGTGATTGTATGATACAAACGGTAGGTATATGGGTGGCGGTTTTTTTGACCCTCTGTATATTTTCGTTCCTCTACAAGGATAATCCTTTTTATAAATTTGCCGAACATCTTTTTGTGGGGGTATCTGCTGGATACTGGGCGATGTACTCGTGGTATAATGTTTTGCTTCCGAACCTTGGCAGACCCCTTTTTATAGAGCATGAACTTATATTACTCATCCCGTTCATTCTCGGGATAATGATGTTACTTCGTCTGTTTCCTAAAATCGGCTGGATCTCAAGATGGCCTCTCGCATTTATTGTTGGAATGACATCTGGATACTATCTTGTTACATTCCTCCAGACAAATGCCCTTGAACAGGCAAGGGCAACAATAGTTCCTCTCCAGAATATCAACAACATAATTCTAGTTATAGGCGTAATAACCGGCCTTTTTTACTTCTTTTTCTCAACGGAGCATAGGAAAGCAATTGGTGTGATGGCGAGAATTGGAAGGATGTTCTTGATGATTGCATTTGGCGCATCATTTGGTTATACGGTTATGGCGAGAATCTCCCTGTTGATTGGCAGGTTCTATTTTCTCCTCGGGGACTGGCTCCGCCTGTTATAACACCATCCTCAATCTTACATTACCGCAGTTATATTTGCCTCATTTAATCACTGGCAATTATTTTAACCACTACTCTTCTTCTTGCCCTTGGTCCATCAAATTCGCAGAGCATTATTGCCTGCCAGGTGCCAAGTCCCAGATGCCCGTTGCTTACAGGTATGGTTACAGATGAGCCCACGATCGCTGATTTTATATGGGCATGCGCGTTGTTATCAATCCTGTCATGCAGATAACCGGCATGTTTTGGTATTGCTCTGTCAAGTGCCGAGAGAAAATCCCTTTTAATGTTTGGATCTGCACTCTCGTTTAATATTATCCCGGCGGTCGCATGTGGAATATAAACGATACACACACCATCTTTTACAGCACTTCTCTGTATGACACTCTTTACATTATGAGTGATATCTATGAGTTCTTCGTAAGATTTTGTAGATACTGTGAATTCGTAATACATAAGCCCCCCATATAATAAAATCAAAATGCAAAAATATAGCCACGGATTACACAGATTAACACAGAGAAATTGTTAATTTTGTAGGCACGCCTGCCTGACGGCAGTCAGGATTTCAAATCGTGCAATAATAGCACGAATTAAATTTCCCGCCTGTGACGGGACAGGTATGCCTACAACTGTGGGAGAGGTCTCCTGACCTCGATAATTGACCGCCGACTAAACCATGTGCCAACAATACCCATAACTGCAATTAATATCATTACATATGAAAATACATCTCCGTATTTTGTATAGAATGTTTCTACAGGAATTGGATATATATCACCAGATATAACCGCCTCCTCAAATAATCCTGTTTTATGTTTTACATTTCCATCGGGAGTTGCGATATAGGATATACCTGTATTACCGCATCTTACGAGTGTCCTTCTCGTCTCTACAGCCCTTAAGATGGCCATCCTTGCGTGTTCGTAAGGGCCCACTGTTCTTCCAAACCAGGAATCATCGGTTATATTGACCATAAAATCTGCCCCTTCTTTTACGAATTTTCTTACATATCTCGGGAATATGGACTCAAAACAGATCAGAACCCCGAACCTCATGCCGTTCACCGTAAAGAGCGTTCTCTCTTCACCCGGCGAGAATCTCCCCTGTCCAAATTCAAGTTTTTTAAGTGCAAGAAAGAACTCATCAAATGGTAATCTCTCTCCAAAAGGAACCAGGTATATTTTGTCATAAAATTCTGTAATGTCCTTGTGGGGCTCCACAAAAAAAGCAGAGTTATACGCCTTAACCCTCCTGTCTTTGAATGAGATTCTTAAGCCACCCATCAAAATAGGAGCTCCTACCGAGTCCACAATCTGTCTCGCTATTCTTTCAGGTTCGCTTCCTTCAATCATATAACCCGGCAGTGCGGACTCCGGCCATATTATGAGATGGGGTTGTAAGTCCGTTTGTGAAGCCCGCTTGAGCACTTCTGCCCTTGTATATATCTCTCCTTTCCTTTTTACATCGGGCAGGATATTCGGTTGAACTACCAAAACGGTAATTCTGGATTCTGGATTTCGAGTTGCAAGCGGGAGTTTATGGAATGATTCTATTCTCCATCTGCCATAGCCCACAACGCCTGAAAATGTGAGGATAAGAGGAATGACAAGAATAGGCCTTTTGAAGGAATTGTATAAGAGTATATTGGTCAGGATAATAAGAAATGACAGTCCTGCAATGCTGGTAATGTCCGCAATCTGGATGAGATATTTTTGCGGTACAAGTGTATATCCAATGGTAGCCCACGGGAATCCGATTTCTTTTGTAAGCGACCGCAGAAATTCAAAAGAGACAAAGAGCGCAATGGAAAATATCCAGCCCGCACCACCGATTTTCTGTAACATTATTTTTGTAATACTGCACCACAATCCATAATAAAAAGAGAGGCACAGCCATAGAAGAAATACACCAAAGTATAGGTAGAATCTGATTGGTACCTCCATCACCAGTATGAACGAGAGTAGAGGTATGTAGAGGGTAAAACCGGCAAGGAGTCCGTAAAAGAAGAGTCTTTTCGGGGAAGACCTCTCTATAAGGAATAATAGAGGTATGAAAGATATAAAGGAGAGATATGGGAGATAAACAAAAGACGAAAACAGTAATAATCCTGATACTATGGCGAGTAGTATTCCTAATGGAGGAGAAATGTTGGATTTTGGTATGTGACTTTGCATTCTGTCATCCGAAAAATTACTTTTTGTGTTAATATATTACATTGCCCGGCAGTATGTAATCTAAGGGATTTATGTCCCTTCCATATTTTATTATTGTATAGTGAAGATGTGAACCTGTTACCCTTCCTGAACTACCGAGATACCCTATTATATTTCCCCTTTCTACATTATCACCGATCTTAACAGTGGTAGCTTTGAGATGCCCATAAAGTGATATATAACCATAACCATGCTTTACCTTTACACAGGTCCCAAGGTGTGCCATCCTGCCCACATAAATTACCTCACCTGATGCAGTTGCCACTACAGGTGTTCCTTCTTTATTTGCTATATCTATACCGTTATGAAAAGCTCTTCTTCCTGTGAATGGATCTCTTCTCCATCCAAAACCAGAGGTTATTCTTCCCCATGTGGGCATAATAGACGGTGTATGTTCAAGTTGTTTCCTTGATCTTGTCAGGTTAAGTTCGAGGTCAGAGAGATCTTCTGCTTCTAACGTCTGTTCTTTTTCCATCCCTTCCAGTTTTTTATCCAGCATGATTACCTTATCATCCAGTACACTGTTTGTCCCATCGGGTAAGTATCTACCACCCGTCCCCAGCATTCTTTCTTCCTTTTGTGAAGGGATATCCAAAGCAGTTCTTAAGAGTTCATTTTGGAAAACTATTTTTGAATATCTTCTCTCAAGACTCTGTACCATGCGATCAATTTCTGTAATTTTCTCCATATATTTATCCCTCTGTTTGCTCAACAACAATTTGTTTACATTGGCTATCCCAGACTGTATAAAGTTTCCACACGACCACAGCGAGAGTCCGAAAATAAAAATAAATGGCAGAAGCAGGGTATATATCTGCCATTTTGAAACAATAAGGGTCTTTCCTCCTATTATTATAGTCCATTTCTGCATATCTATAATTCTGATTATGTATAGGACTGTTGTCGCGCTTCTTTGTTTTCTATTTGATTTGATAGAAAGGTTTTCTCACGCTTCGAGATGAGAAATACGCAACGCTGTAAAACACATTACCGATTGAATAGCACAGACGATAATCAAAGCGTCTTCTCAAAAACTACTATATAATTA